>JADKJT010000008.1 GCA_016720905.1 Gemmatimonadaceae bacterium
GACAATGAGCCGTCGACTCACTCCAGCCGAGCGAAATGAGATTGGAGCCTGTATTCGCGAGGGCATTCCGAGACGCGAGATAGACGTGCGGATTCGGAGTCAGCGTCAACCACGTGCAAGATGTCGAGAACGGCACGGGAATTCGGAGACACGTGTGGACTCGGCGCTGCCAGTCGGCGTTCGGACCGACTGAAAAGCCGCCCGGTCAGCCTTCTCGTCCACACGGCGTCAAAGAGCGCTTGCGACGCGTGCGCTCTTCACGGTCGGACGACGTTTTCGACGAGGTCGTCCGTTTGATGCGGCGAACCGACGACGTCTCGCGATCCATGTTCAACGAGCGTGCCTTGCAAGAGACCACCGAGCGATGCGTTCGCCTCGTTCGACGCTGGCAAGGAGCAGAACAGATCGAGCTCGAAGTCATTGTCGTCACGGCACCGCCGACGCCTGAGCAAACAATATCGCCGAGCTGGGTACTGTATCTGCTTCTACGCGACGCGTTCAGCGGGTCGCGTGTTCGTGTGACGCGTCAGCCGATTTACGTGGAAGACGACACGACAGCTCGTGCAATGCGCTTTCGCGAAATGCTCGCTGAACTCGACCAAGTGACGCACTTGGAAGACCGTTGAATCCGTGATTGCTCGATTCATCCATGATTCGGCCGTTTTCCCGCGCGCAGATAATAAGGATTATCTGCTCTGAGAATTCGCCGACCCCGTTACGGCGCCTGCCCTTAGCGAATGGTCCGTGATACGAAGGTGCCCGTCGCCACGCGAGCGCACCGAGCGACACCACACCGCCCCGTTCTTCGCGGAAGCCAGCAATCTAGTCCAGTGCTTTGGCGAAGACTTCATATGTCGCTTAGGCTGGGACCATGCGCAGGAAATCCAGAAGCGTTTGGCGCGAGCCCGCGACCCGACCTGGCGATTCGACGCACTTCTCTAGCTCACTCGACTCATGTCCACCGGCAACTCTCAACAGCACGAAACAATCACGGCGGCCGAAACGCGAACGCGCCTCCTGCTTCACATCTGCGAGCTCTATCAGCAGGATTGGCTGGAACTGTCGCAGCGCATGATGCCGCTCTGGCAAACGAGCGTGATCTCTTCGGCGCTTCACCTTGAGTACCTCGACGACCACGGTTGGATTGCGTGGACCGGAGAAGGAACACCTATTCCGACGTTGCGCGGACTTCAGTTGGCAGAGGCCATCGAGGAAGGTTCGACGCTCGCGCAGTTCGTGTTCAGTCGCGACAACTGAGCGTTTGCTGTTCAAGTAGCGCCAACGCCCTACACGCATGCGGAGTTGGCGCCGCTTCGGCTTCCTTTGCCTACTACGTCGGATCAGGTGATGCGCGCGGCGCGACCGCGCAGACTGTGGCGAGTCATCGAGTACGCTACATCTCCACCCGCACGCCGAGTGTTCACTGTGATCGCAACGCCATCAATCGAAGCTGTCGAGATCTTCGCGCGGCTCGCCGAACCGTTTCAGGACCACGAAATCGAATGGCGCGTCGCTCGCTCGGGTATCAAACATGGTCGGCCCTGGGCGCAGGTGCTCGCGTACATTGACGCCCGCGCGGCACGCGCCCGATTGAACGCGGTGCTTGGCGCAGCTAGTTGGAGAGTCGAATATCACGAAGCTCCTGGTCCGCGGGGGGGCGTGATCGCGACTCTGTCGTTGCGTATTGCTGGCGAATGGATCGCCAAACAGGATGGCGCTGACGCGCCGGAGCGCGAGCCAGTGAAGGGTGCGATCTCTGGAGCTTTCAAACGCGCGTGCGCTGTGTGGGGCATCGGCGAGCACCTCTACGACGTTGGTGAGTCGTGGGCCATCTTCACCGACGCCGGCGCACATCGCGTGCAGATCGACGGTGCGACCTATCGATGGGATGCGCCGTCAATCGCGGGCAAGGCTCCGGTGAGCCGACACGAGCCGACCGCGAACGACGCCCGTCCGACGTCGCGAAACACTCGTCGTCACGACGCATCGACGACACCCTCAGCGCTTGCGTCGCCCACGATGGAGTCGGCGGCATTGTTGCTCATGCCGTTTGGCAAGCATCGCGGCATGCCACTGCGCGACGTTCCGCTCGCCGACCTACAGAGCGCCCGGATTGGGCCATTCAGAAGCGGCGAGACTTCCCGGGATTCTTGGAGGCGGTGTCCCTGCTGGAAGGATCCGCACTCGTGGCGGCGTAGGCGGTTCGGCGCGGGGCCCTGCCCCGCTACGCCCCGTCTGTCCCCCCACCAATTGGAGCGGGCCTGCACTCCAGGCCCGCCGTTCGGACGGTTTGCCGTTGTCGTCGCGCGGCGGGCGCGTGCTGCGGGGTCGCCGGCGTTGTGGCGCGCCAAAATCGGCGCCCTACACTTTTGGGGTTAGGGGTCAGAATTCGCTGATTCTCGACACCGATCTTCTTCCGGTGCCCCAATCATGATGTCCGCAACCAACAGCTCCTCCGATTCTTCCATTCCCGACAGCTCATCACCGCCGTTTCCCCAGGACGTGGCGGCACACATCCGCGACCTAATGCTCAAAGAGGTCCCTCCCATCTTCGGCGAAGAGCCCTGTCCAACGACGGCGACGATGCGCGCGGTTGAGGATCTCGAACACTATCACGAGCTCTTGGGGCGGCGACGCGCTGCGCCGCGGACCTCTCCCGCGGCCTTGCGGGGGAGAGGCGACGCTCCGGGTCGATGTCTGTCGTGGCTGGATCGGGCCGTGACGCCGTTGGACGCGCATCTGCTTGTGGCAGGGAGGTCGACGACTATCTCGCGATTTCGCATGGTCGAGTCGGGCGATGGTCTTTCGATCCGGCATGGAACCGCGTCCTTCCCAGAAAGTGCGCGGCCCGACGTCCAACGGCTGTCGGCGCCTTGAGGCGATGGCGGTGGTGTGCGGGCCGGCGCAGCGATTCCGGTCGAAACTCCTTTTGCCGCACCAGATCTGGACGGTTTCTCAGCGCTCATTCCGCCGTCGCGATATCATGGCCGCGGGGGCCCCCGCAAAAGGGAGCCCGAGGCGCTGCCCTTCCCGGGCTCGTTGGACGACGCAGAGGTCTGCGAGCTGTGGCGGAAGTTTTTAAGGCGTAGTGCTCCGAGGTAGCTTTACGGTGCGCTGGCCCACTCACGGCGCACAAAGCGGCCCAACGGTCGGGTCGACCCGGGGACCCGGGCAGGGTTTGGGCGGCTGAAAGAGTTGGTCCTTTGGGTCCGCTTCGTGAGACTGTTTTCTATCCGCAGTGAGAATTGCGGCGCTTGCGTGCCCCTGGCGGCGAGCAAAGTCATCATGGGTGGCGGCGCCTCTTGTGGCCTTCGGAATCCCCGATCCGCCCCACCCGAGCCTGGATCAGGGCTCCCCCGCCGTTTCGGCCGGTTTGATCAAGCGCATCACAACGGTCTGAGGGGGGGGGGGGGGGGGGGGGGGTGTCGGATTTCAGGAGGTTGCACTAATAAACGAAATGCTTATAATAAACGGACCGTTTATTAAGCACTTTCCAGTTATCATGACTCGCACGCCAGACTGGCTCGCCCGCAGGCTCCGCACCCTACCGGGGGTGCGGGTCGACATCGACCCGCTCGGCGGACGCATTACGCTGCACAGCCCAGGAACGAGACCCGTAAGCTACCAGACGATCTCCGCCTCGGGAATTTCAGGCACCGAAGCCACACGGCGGGCAAAGGAGCTATCCAGGAAGGTCGGTCCGACGCACACGCTGCTTGCGGTTCGCAGCCTGCCGAGCGCGATCCGCGACGAGCTCGCCGAAGCAGGCGTCTCGTGGGCAGAACAACTGACGGGACACCTGCACCTCCAGGCTGCACCGCTCTTCATTCATGTGGAGGGAGAGGGCAGCCAGCGGAATCGCCGGCGCCTACCGACGCCGGTACGCGACCGACGCGCCTCGTTGGCCTCTCCGGACGCTGCGCGGAGACGCTGCTCCTACTGGCGACGACTCCTGGTGGACTGGAGCGCGACATCACGACGACGCGCCTCGCAGCGCTCGCCGAAGTGACCCAGCCGCAGGCGACGTACGTGCTGCACCGCCTCGAACGGGAAAAGGTGCTCACGCCGACCCGTAGTGGAGGACGCACCAAGAGTTGGGCGGTGGTTGACGCTGCCGGGCTCCTCGATCTGTGGGGCGCCGAAGACACTGCCCCCGTCGAAGAGACTCAGATTTATGTCTGGTCACGCGCACCTCAGGAGCTCCTACAGGGGCTCGCCCGCCTGAACGATGCCGTGGAAGCGTGGGCGCTCGGGGGCGCCGCGGCGGCAAATCTGTACACCCCCACCCTCACGACCTATCCAGTGGCTACCGTCTGGATCCCCAACGCGACACCAGTCGAGACGGTGGCCTCCGCGCTCGGCGGACAGGTGGTGGCTGACGGCGGTTCCGTCACCATACGGCAGACAGCCAAGGATCCGTGGGCGCTCCATCGGCTGTCGCTACCGACGAAGGGGACCGTGCACCTGAGCGCAGACGTCGATGCCAATGAGTCTGCGCGACTGCGGGAGACGCTTCGCGGCAAACAAAGTCGACCACCCGCTGCCGATCTGTGGGGAGGGATGTCGCTGGTATCGCGGCCGCGCGCCATCATCGAGACGCTGCGCGATGGCAGAGGTCGATACGAGGAGATCGCGGTGGCCCTGCGAAACTCGCTGGCCCTGACAAGCACGACTGGCTAGCGCGTAAAGCACGCGATTCGTCTCACCTTCCATCTCGACCCAGCAATGCCGCCCGAACAACCACCAGTCAATCCAACGCGCCAGGACTACAATCGCGGCATCCTCGATGCCTGCTACCGCGCGCTCGCGACGATTGTCAAAGCGATTGATGGTCAACAGTTCCCACGACTCGTGGTGATTGGCGGCCTCGCGCCCACGCTGCTGCTCAATGATGATCATCTGGACGCGCTCTTCAAGGATGACCCACATCCCGGTACCAGCGACGTTGACTTGTGCGTGCAGGTGGACTTGACGAACGACGCGAACCTCTATGCGTCGCTGCTCAGGATTTTGAAGGATCTCAGCTTCGAGCCGATGCAACGGAACGACGGTTTCGGGGAGAGCACCTGGCAGTGGGTGAGAGACATTGACGAAGCGAGGATCGCGGTCGAATTCCTGTCACCGTCCGATGGCGTGGTATCCCAGAGCGGTGCTCCCACAGTCGGACGCATTGGCGAGGCGACGGTGACGAGGCCCGGTGATGAGATCGGCGCATTTCGACTGCCAGCCGGCGAGCTCGCGTTTCGAGATGCGCGTCCCCGACAACTCAACGTTGATCTGCTCGGACCTCCCGGCGAGCGCTCAGTAGGGATGGCCGACGTAACGGTCTGGGTGGCGAATCTGCTGCCGATGCTCGTACTCAAGAGTTTCGCGCTCCAACGTCGTACGAAGCACAAAGACGCGTTCGACATCGTATGGCTGCTGACTCGATGGCAGGGCGGTCCCGCGCAAGCTGCACGCGACGCCAAGAACAGTCCGGTCGCGGACAGTCCGCATGTAGTGGTCGCGATTGCGATCCTCGACCGTTCCTTTAGGGATCCGGCTCAACATGGTTGCCAACAGTACGCAATCTTCGAGTTGGGCGGAGTCGGTGCGGAAGCGGCACCAGCCGATGCCCTGCGCCTCGCGCGCGACGCGCAGGGTGCCGTTCAACGCTTTCTTGAAACCTGGCGCACGCTCTAGCCGCACCGTCTCAGCGTAAGGCCCGGCAATCGCTTCTGAATTTCGTTCATTCTCGCCAACGCCACCGAGCTCTCAGCCGACTCCACCACGATCTAGTAGGCGCCTGACTGTGTTGAGCTGACTGCTCATCAGCTTGCGTGTCCGACTCGACGCTGCCGTACAGCGCTACTTCTGCCTGACGAGTTGTCGCGCGCTCTCGTCAATTTTCCTTGCGCGTGCACTCGTAACTCCAGACCACGCGATCCTGGCGAATCCAGTAGTGCGAGCGACAGCCGTACTGGTGGTTGCCAATCGAGGGGTAGAGGGTCACCGAACGACCGTCGTACTGCAACTGCCAAGCGGCGGGAGAGAGCGGAGTTACGACGCGATTACCGCAGCCGCAGCAACAGTGATGAACGACGGTATTGAATGCAATCGACACGTATAGCACACCGTCCTCAAGAGTCGGTGGCAGGACGTCGACAAAGCGGTGCTCAAGCTCAGCGGACCTAGTCATTGAGATTCGCCATGATCGTCGCTCACGAGCCCATTCCCTTCGATGATGTAGGCGGTGTGCCCTTCGCGCTCAAGATCGACGTAGAAGCCGCAGAGCTTCTTCCACTTGATGACCGCCATGACGGCGTTCAGTGCATTGAGCTCTGCGATCTGAATATTCTTCTCGTACTCACCACCAGCCTCACCGTCGCGAGTGCCGGAACGATACGCGGTAGTCGACGGGCCCCATCGCCCTGGGCGAGCCGTCGTTGTTGCGATTTGTCCGACAAGTCCGTTGGACGTCTGCTGGAGACCCATGCCGACGATAATGCACTGCACGGCGGATGTTCTGAGCGCGTCCACGATGAGCTTGCGTGCGGGTCCCGAGTCTACGCAGACAAACACCGTGTGCATTTCCAGCAACTCGCCGACATTCGTGTGGTCTATGTGCTCCGGATGAGGAATGATTCCGCGCCGCATCGGATCGTACATTTGTTGAAAATAGGCGACTTTAGTCAGTCGTCCGCGCAACTGCGTCAGTGAGGCTGCACCGGGCGCCCGGAAGGCATTGTGCTGGAGAAACTCGTCTCCATCGTAGAGATGGATCTCTTGGACGGGGGTTTTTGCGAGAAAGTCGAGAACGTAAGCGCCGGTCCCACCCGTACCGACGATGGCGACTTTTGGCACACCCAACGCGGGTGTGAGGGCTGCAATACCGGCTAGCGCAGATGCATTCTCGGTGTAGCGAAAGACCGAGCTGTCATCGCGCACTTCGACGACGCCGAACGTGCGCGCGGTGACACTAAGGTCGAGTGCCTCGGCCGGACCAGTAATCCTGTTTACGTACTCAGTGAGCTTCTCGTAAAAGTCGAGATAGCGGTCGGCCGGTTTGGGTTTCGCTGAGAAGGAGTGATCTACGATCAGTTCCGTTTCGACAGCCCGCCGATTCGAACCATGTGCAATTTCAGTCATTAGCCGACCGTCCTGATGCGCAGGATGGCACCCACCACATCGCGACATGGTCGTTGGGCGCCACAGCAACATCACCGGCAAAGGTGATCGGCATGACAAGCTTCCCGAACTGCACTTTTCGTTGCTCAGACACGTATGGCACTTCGTGGAGCACGAGATGTCCGCCGTGGATCTCCAGCACGTAGCCTTCGTCGGCTGCGCGCTGGAGATCCGGACTCGCGGCAATCCTAGGATCGATCAGTGGCTGTGACACTGAAAATCATCTCGTTCTTGACCTTCGTGGTCTGCCCGGCGACCAAGGTGCCCATTGGCTTATTGCCGTGGCCCCGCTGGTATGTGACACCGTACAGAATATTCGGACCCGTTGGCAGCCCTCGGGCGAGAGCGACTACCTCCTCGAAGGAGATGTCCTTGTCCGACACGAAGTGCGGCTCGGCGTTCACGTATATCGTGTTCTGCTTCCGTCCCCTCTCGGCCTCGCCGCGCTCCCCCTCGTCAACCCCATCCGTTTCGTTAACCGCCGACTCCACCTCGTTGACCTCAGTGCTCTGACCCATTGTCCACCTCGCGACGTTGTCTTTCGTAGATTTCCGATCATCGCAGGCGCCGATGATCGACGCGGCAGCTAGCGGTTGCGATCCTTGGGTGGATTGGTGTCGCCGCCGTAGCTGTTCTTTGTCCCGATCTTCCCGTCCTTGTTGTGGATGGTGTGCTCGACCTTAGCCTTTTGCGCATCGCTGCGTCCCTGCTCCACAGCGCGCTCCTTGAGCCGGTGGTTGCTCAGCACTTCGCCGCCCTGTTGGTTCACCCACCCCTTTCCCGAGGGATTGGGGGTGGTGTGCACGCCTGCTTTCTTGCTCGCCGACATCGTGCCTCCTGATTGAGAACGTGCTGTGTGTTCCGTCGTGTAGGCGATCACCCTTCCTGCTTCGCCGACGGCTCCTTGTCTGACATCTCGTCGCGGCTTGCCTCGCAACCCAACCAGCGTTAGCGTATATCACGATTAGGTATGGACACATACTAGAAAGAATAGTGATAACCAACAAGACGTTCTCGATATCGTTGCTTACACTTCGGCATCTCTTCGGCTTATGAATCCGGACCGGAGATAGACCTTGGGCGCCGAATCGCCCAGTTTCGCGAAGAGCGTGGGCTCAGTCAGGCTGCCCTCGCGAAGCAGATGGGCACTTCTCAGTCAGCGATCTCTCAGATCGAGTCTGGAGAGCGGAATCCGTCGTTCGAGACGCTGCGCCAGATCGCGAAGGCGCTGAGTGTCACGCCCGCGCTTTTGGTCGGCGCTGACGTAGAGCAGCTAGAGGCGCATGAGC
This sequence comes from Gemmatimonadaceae bacterium, assembly GCA_016720905.1. Lineage (NCBI taxonomy): Bacteria > Pseudomonadati > Gemmatimonadota > Gemmatimonadia > Gemmatimonadales > Gemmatimonadaceae > Gemmatimonadaceae bacterium. The sequence goes on from JADKJT010000008.1 coordinate 8,457, forward strand.
TGGCGCATTTTCGGCTGCTACGCACGTTGGCCCCTGAGGCTCAGCAGGAGCTACAGCAGTTCGCGGCGTTTCTTCAAATGAAGCAACAGAAGAAGCCGAACGACTGATCGATGTCACGTGCCTTCTCGCAGTCCTCCGCGGGTCGCGGTTCGACGACACCAAACCGAGAGGGGCGTCGCATCGCCCAACTCTTTCGTCAAGTTCGGTTGAGCCACGCGATGGATGCGCGCACGTTCGATCTCGACTTGATTCTCGCCGAGGACAATCTCGTCGTCTGCGAGTCAGAGTTCGAAGAGAGCGGCTACGCCGCGTGTTTGATTCGGACGCCGGCACAGAGCGGCATCATGATCGCCGGCAACCAGGAACCCGGGCGCCGGCGATTCTCGCTCGCACACGAGCTCGGCCACTATCACATTCCGTCGCATCAGGCAGTCGGTTCGACCTTGATGTGCGCGGACTCGGCGCTTCGCACGCGTTCCAGTGACGCGGCGCGCATAGAATGGGAGGCAAATGACTTCGCGACAGAGCTTCTGATGCCGTTTCGCCTGTTTTCGCGTGATGTCGAGCGGCGAGACGTCAGCTTTAAGACAGTTGCAACGCTCTCGTCGTCCGACATGTACAATGTCTCCTTGACTGCCGCTGCCTGGCGGCTGGTAGAGACCTGTCGTGAGGTGTGCGCGCTGGTCGTGAGCATCGACGGAAAGGTTGCGTGGAGCGTGCGTTCGAATTCGTGGCGGCTCCCGCTCCCTGACGTTGGTCGGCCGGTGCCAGTTGGCACGATGGCTGCCGCCGTTTTGCAAGGAGAGCGGCCCCTCAGCCGTGCAGAAGCATTAGATCCGCTCACGTGGCTTAGTTCCGCTGACGGCAGGTGGGTGGCATCGGAGGATCTGCGTTTGTTCGAGAGCACGCACGCGATTCCGCGACTGAATCAGATCATCTCGCTGCTCTGGGTCCACGAGTCATAGCTACGTACATCGAAAGACGCGAACCCGGCGGCGGCCATCCCTAGGAGGCATCTGCTGGCGATCCGCATTTCAGGGCACTTCCGCAAGAGGCCCCCGTCTTCATGAGCGGGCACGACAGCCTTCGTCGAAAGCACGGTTCAACGCCGCTCTGAATCAAGCCTTACGGGCGGCGACCGAACGCAAAATCTCGTGAGAACCGCACCTGTCGAAAGTCGGCAATTCCAGGATACGGACGCACAATTCGCTCACCAGATTGGTACTCAATACGACGTGTGCGAAACGTGAGATCTTCAAACGGCCCGGATTGCACGAGTAGAACGCCCTCTGTCATGCGAAAGCTAGGATCGACAGATCGACGAACCTCGTCACACACATAGTTGGCGGCTCGCGTGAGTTCGAGTGTCAGATCGCGAACCAAATCGCAGTGTTCCTCGTAGCGCTCTGCCAACGCATCGTATCGTTCAGAATCCCACTCGCGAATCTGATAGAATTTCGCTGTGTGGAGGTCATCGCCCCGCCTCTCAGTGTGCCCGCCAAACTGTAAAAGCATATCGTTGAGGACGCGCCCGAAATTTTCGAGCGCCGCGGAGCTCCGGGAAGGCTTGAGGCCAAACACGATTCAGTATCCACTCCACGGCAAACTGCAGCTTGGCCTCTTGTTCGACTCGCAGAGCCGGCCCGTCTGCACCTAGCATAAACGAGGTCCACGCGAGCCAGTTGTCGATATTGACGAGTTTCATCCACTCGTGCACAATCGACGCGACTGTCTCTCGATCTCTAAGTAGCGCCGCATCTGCTGGAGTGAGCGCTGCGCGCACACGGCTCTCGTGATCGTTCTTGTATTGATGTAAGACCTCTACGGGATACGTAGCTTCTTGATCATCGACGAGCTTGTGATGGATCTTGCAGAGAGTACGAGATTCGCGTAGAGATCACGCTCAGTAAGAGTGAGTGAACTGATCCCGCGTGGCCCATCGACACTCTCGGCGACGATGTGCGCTACGTCTCCGACTAGCGATTCGTCGTCTGTCTGACTCGCGTCCATTACCAGATTTCGATGGCACTCTGGAAAGGCGCAGTGAGCTCCAGCACGGCCCCATACGAGAATCTTTGTTTTGAGTGTTGCTGCCATCGTTCTTCGGGTTTGAGTTTCTAGGCAGCGCCTGCCGCGGAAGCGCCCCCCCCCCCCCCCCTCCCTCCCCCGCCCCCCCCCCCCCCCCCCCCCCCCCCCCGCCCCCCCCCCCCCCCCCCCCCCCCCCCCCCCCCCCCCCCCCTCCCCCCCCCCCCTCCGGGAGGCTCTTCGTCGCGATCACCGTGTTGCAGGTCCAGTTAGGCGAAGAGTGCTGCAACTTCCGGCCTCTGGCCGCACCCCGCGCCTAGACTCCGTTCGCCTGGCCTCTGCCACTGCGCGCTTGTCATACGGTCCGGTACCACGGTCGTCGGCACTTCGACGTTCTCAGTTGATTCCCGAACAGGACGTTGCACTGGACCGGCACCCCACTCCGAGGCGGGGTCAAGGTGCACGCGCTGATCGTCAAAGAAGATGTGAGGGGCGAACACCTCCAAGATGCGACGCTTCTCGATGCCACCAAGAAAGAATGTCTCGTCCACTTGGATGCCCCATTCGCGCAGCGATGTGATCATGCGCTTGTGCGACGGGGCGTTGCGGGCGGTGACAATGGCAATGCGAACTTTGGACTCATAAGACTTGTCTTCGGAAGCTCGCGCGCGCTCGCGTTGTTGTAGCGCGGCGATCTTGATGAGCAGCTCCTTCAGCGGCCCAGCGTTGTGTGCTCGCAGGACGTTCTCTTGCTCCGCTTGATGAAATGCGCCAAGGTCTCCAGTCTCGTGAAAGATGACCTCTGCTTCGTCATCGGCGATCACGCCATCGAAGTCGAACGCAACTCGCAGTTCTTCGTCTGCCATATCATCCTCGTATGCGGAGTGAAGGACCAAACCCGAAGGCTGTCCCGCAAGCATGGCAGCACGAACATCATCCTCGTTCGCGGAGAGAAATAAGCTCGCATTGAACGCCGGGGCGTATCGATACGCCGCCTTGCCCGTCACAAACGCGCCGCGGCTGATCGCGAGTCCGTGAGACTGAATCGAGTTGAATACGCGAAGGCCGGTGTCCGGATCATTTCGAGACAGGAGAATCACTTCAACTGGCTGATCCGACGGGTCTGACCCATTGAGGCTCAGCAGTCGACGAATGAACGGAAATGCCACGCCCGGTTGCAGAACGTCGTCCTGATGTTCGCGCTGGTACGCTCGATAAGGCTCTTCACCCTGGCCTTGAAACACGGCGTCGCTCTCACGCAGATCGAAGAGTGCGCTTGATGCGACGGCGATCACCAGCTTCGACTCGATTGGATAGGGCAAGTACAGTCCGAGATGAGGTTCGCCACACTTCGGAGGCGGCAGCACTAACGTTGCTAGCGGATGCCATCAGCGCGTGTGAGCTGTTGCCTGAAAATATGTGTGTGCGTGCGCTTGGCCGAACGCGAGCTTAAAGGGCCGCCTTTCGTACCTTGCCTTCTATCCACTGGGCAAGTCGATCCAGAATTACCGTGTCGCTCGGCGCGCTTGCATGTCGTGCAACGGCGATGAGCGATTGAAACGAGACCTCGCGGAGCTCAACGGCGCCGGCGAGTCCCGTCGTGAACTCGCGCCACCCTTTGCTCTTGACCTTCCGGGGCATTGCGAACGGTCCGTCGGCGTAGGCGATCACGAACGCATGAGGCCGACCCTGCGACTGCGTGAGCGCATGGGCCGCGACCAAGTTGCGCATCCACTGGTAGGCACCACCGGCGAAGGGGCACACTGGATGGACAACGTCTGCGCGGACGCCGAGCACGTCCGGGATGTAGTCCCAATAGCGAACGCCCTTCGCTGTCAGAGCGCACGAGTCTTCGGTTGGCGGCTTCCGCGTCGAGTGCGGATTCCTCTGCGGGGCGTAACTCCCGTTGCACTGCGCGAGCATGCGCCCATCCGGATGCTTTCGCTTCGCCGTCTGGCTGCAAGAGCCACCATCCCGCTCGGTGAACTTGCATTCGAAGAGCGCGGAGGCGGCGTCACCGCTTATGAGGGCGTCGACCTGCGTGGATTTCGGTTCCCCGAGGAGCGCTCGCTCGATCATGAATTCGGGCTGAATCGAAACCGGGCCGAAGCTGGGGAGCTTCAGGTGATCCGCCCAAGCGGCCGCGATGGCTTGCAGCGACGGGAGAACCCGAATGGTACCGAGCACATCGAGCGCGAGCGCTTGCGATGAATGTGGGCGCGCAGCGGTGAGGGCGCCTGACCGGTCACGGTGCCAGAGGTTGGCCGGCAGTTCGTCCACGAGGTAATGGGCGGCTTCGAACAGGTTTGCGCGGATCGCGGCGGCTTCCTGATCAGTCAGCATTTGGCGCTCCGCGGCTCCTGGTGAAGGCTATGACGCGTATGGCTTGTTACCGGAGTTGTTACCGGCTGCCTGAGCGGCCCCGATTGGCGGCGCCGCGACGCGATCATTCCCATCGAGTTTCCGGCACACAAAAGCGCTCCGTCCAGAGGGAACGGAGCGCTTTTGCCCTATACTTCAAACTGTCGTCCTACACAGAGGCGCCGGTCGGAATCGAACCGACGGTGGGAGATTTGCAGTCTCCTGCCTTACCACTTGGCGACGGCGCCGACCCAGCCGGAAACCGGCCGGGAGGCGCAATCTACCCCGGCCCCTCCGCGTTCGGTAGCGAAATTCGCGCGGAACCTGATGTGGGGCTTCACGTTCATCCCCACGGAGGCGGGGCCAGAATGATCGCCTGACATAGCCGGCCTTGAAGTGTCACAGGACAGGGGAAATTGCGCCTTGGCACCTTTTTGTCTTATTACTGTTTTAGTACTGGCGCGCTGATGGTTTGATTCTTTCAGCCGTCTACTCTATTTCGTGACTTCGCCTGATCCCATGACCGATCAACGGCTGCCGATCTTCCCGCTGGGCATGGTCCTCTTCCCGGGCACCGTCGCCCCGCTGCATCTCTTCGAACCCCGCTACCGACAGCTGCTGGCCGACATTCGCGATGGCGATCGCCGTTTCGGATTGGTCTGCATTGGGCCCGGTGTCAATGAACCCGACCTGCCACCGGGAACCGTCGGATGCATCGCCGAAGTCACGGACATCGAAATGATGCCTGACGGCCGTAGTAACATCGTGGTTGTCGGTCGCGAGCGATTCGCCATTGACCGCTTTCTCGATCACCACGCGCCCTACCACGTCGTACACGCCGTGCCGGTGAACGACACCGGCAACAGCAACCCGGTCGCCTTGGCAGTGACTGCCGGCGAGGTCACGTCGAATTTTCGTCGGGTGGTGTCCGCCGTGCACACACTCAATGACGACGCAAGCCCACCGCCAGCATTGCCCGACGACCCGGCGCAATTGCCGTGGACCATCGGCGCCATGATCGATCTGGACCTCCAGGCGCGTCAGGCGCTGTTGGCGGAACGGTCGCCGATGCTCCGGTTGACCACAATTGATGCCGTGCTGCGCAAGGTGCTGCCGGATCTTGAGCTGCAGGCGGCGATGCATCGGCGATAGGCGCGCGCGTTGGCGCCACGACCGCGTCGTCGCCTACGTGCCCACCCGCCCGATCCTCGGCTGTGACAACTGTCGCGCACCCGACAACACCGCCAGCACCGCCACCAGACCCGCGCCCACCAGCGACGCCGTCAGCGAGGGTCCTTCCGTCAACCGTGTGTCGCTTGACTCGGTCAGCACATTGGCCACGGCCAGCATCCATTGACGCACGCTCAAGTAGTGCAGCGCGGGAAACGTCGAACTCAATACACCCTCCCAGAACACCACGTACAGCAATCCGCTCACCAACGCCCGCCGCGTGAGCAGCGCCAGCATCGTGAACAGTGACGCGTACGCGGCGCCGCCGAACGCGGCGGCAATGCCAAATGCACGCGTCACGTGTTGCGGGTCGTGTGCGCCCGTTGCGATGAACCCCGTGCCAAATACAGCAATCGCCGACGCCAGCGCCGTACCGACCATGGCAAACAGCACCCGCACCAGCACGATCCACCACCGCGGCGTCGTGGTCGTCACCAGATACAGCAGTGTGCCGTCGTCTGATTCGGCGCTGAAGGCACTGGTGCTGAGCAGCAACGCGATGATGGGCGTGGCCAGCGCCGAAACCAGCTGGTCGTAGCGCTGCACCAGAAACGGCACCGGATCGCCGGATAGAAATCCGCGTGAAGCAAACACCAGGGCGAACAGCATTGGCAGCAACACCAACGCGGTCATGGTCAGCACCAGCACCGGTGTGAACGTGCGAACCATCGAGAGATGACAAATCGCGCGCGCGCTGCGCCACCACGATGGACGTCCCAGCGATGGACGTCCCAGCGAGGGACGCCCCAGCGAGGGACGGTCAACGGGAACTGCCGGCCTGGCGGTGCTCATCGGGCCACCAGATACGCGAACACATGCTCCAACGACTCGTCGGTGACCTGCACCTCGTACAGCGTGCACCCGATGCGTTGCGCCACCGGCGCAACCGCCAGCGACAACGCCGTGTAGTCGGTGGCGCGCACGGTCAAACCGGTGGCATCCACCTCCACGCCAATCACCGACGATTCCTGCATCAGCGCGGACGCCAACGGGCGATCGGCACTGGACCGCAGGCGCACGGTGTGCGGGCGATCAGTCATCAGTCGCCGTAACGTGCGATAGTCCCCGGTGGCCGCCAACCGGCCCGCCAGCACCACCAGGATGTTCGACGCGACACTGGCGATCTCCTCCAGAATGTGTGAGCTGAGCAACACGGCCGTGCCGTCGGCCGCGCGTTCTTCCAGCAGGCGCATCATGTGCAATCGCTGTCGTGGATCGAGTCCGTTGAACGGTTCATCCAGCAGCACCAAGGTCGGGTCATGCACCAGCGCTGCCGCCAGCTTGACGCGCTGCCGCATCCCCTTGGAGAACGTGTCGATGCGTCGCGCCGCGACGGTGTCGAGTTCCACCAGTGTCAGTGCGCGATCAACCGCCGCCGTCACATCGCGAACGCCCAGCAGTTCCGCGCGCGCGGTCACAAACGCACGTGCGCGCATCACACCCGGCAGGGCCTCGCGCTCGGGAACCAGCGCCACGCGACGGTACACGTCCGGACGATCCACCGGTGACTCGCCGTAGACCCGCACGGCGCCGTTGGATGGCGCGAGCACACCGGCAGCCAGTTGCAACAGCGTGCTCTTCCCCGCCCCGTTCGGACCAAGAAGCCCCGTGATGCCCGCGGTCACCGTGCAGGAGATGTCGTTGACGGCAACGACATCTCCATACCAGTGGGACACCCGATCAAACGTGAGCGGAGCGGACGCCGACGCAATGGTGGCATCGGTCATGCGCGAATCCGGCGCATGCGCCACGTGAGCAACAGCAAACCAGCCGCGCCAATGCCCAGGGTGAGCGCCACATACACGCCAATTGGCGGTGGTGCGTTCAGCTCCATGCCGCGATTCGTTTCACCGAACAGGATCATCGCCATCGTGCGCATCGCACGAATTGGATCGAGCAGTTCGGCGGTCCGCTGACTCACCCCTGCCAGATCGTCAAGCCCCGTTGCCACGGCCGCCAGCAGAAGAAACGTGCCGAAGATCGCCGCTGTCGCGTAGGCACGGCGCGGCGTCCACACTGCCAACCCCGCACCGATACCGCTCATGGCCAACGCACTCAGCGTCGACTGCGCCAGCACCGGCCAGATGCGATTGCCCATCAGCGTGAACGCGACGGAAGGGTCTTTCGCGATGCCGATCTCCCCCAGGTAGAGCAGCAGCAGCGGCGCCAGCCCCACCACGAACACCGCGGAGAAGATGGCCCCGAAACGCGCCAGCGCATAGGACAGGCGCGTGACATCGCGCGTGAACAGCAGGGGTAGCAGCTGATGTTGCTGATCGCGACTCAGCACTTCCGGCACCTGCGCGGCAACGAACAACACGAACAACAGCAGCTGCGCGCCAATGAGTTGTCCGTAACGCAGCGGCACCTGTCCATTCGACGCCGACGCCGCGACCAGTGAGGCAAGCGCCGGCAGCATGGTCACTACAATCACCAGCACCGGAATGGCCTTGGCCTTGGCCGGTCGCCCCAGACCGAACATGGTGCGCAGGCTCTGCACATAGAGCGCGTTCCACGCCCCGGAGGCGCCCACGCGCGGGCCGGTATAGCGCCGATAGCCGAGATCGTGAATGGTCGACCCGTCAGCGGAATCTCCGCTCGGCGCAATGACTTCTGGAATGGACTCGGTCACGACGCCACGTCAAACAAGTCTTCAAGATGGCCGCGCCGACGCTCCATCCGCAGCAACGCCGCGTGCCGCTCCACTGCGACATCGCGCACGGCATCAAACGTCGCCCGCTCGCCCGGCACATCGGAGGCGTCGGGCACGGTCACCAGCACGGATTGCCGATCGGCCGTCGCGCGCACCCCACGTGAGGCCAGTGCGTGCGCAAATGCCATCGCGTCACCATCGATCTCCACAATCAGGGTGCTCGTAACACCGGTCAGCACCCCCAGTCGTTCGGCGCGAATCAGCCGCCCGTTGTCGATCAGCACCACGCCGTCGCAGATTCGTTCCAGTTCACCCAGCAGGTGCGACGACACCACCACCGAGATGCCGAACTCGCGACCGGTGCGTTCGATGAGCGCCAACATGTCATCGCGTCCCGCCGGATCGAGACCGTTCGTCGGCTCGTCCAGAATGAGCAGTGCGGGATCGTGCACCAGCGCCTGGGCCAGCTTCACGCGCTGGGCCATGCCCGTCGAATAGCCGCCCATCGGTCGGTAGCGCTCTTCGAACAAGCCCACATGACGAAGCACTTCCGCCGCACGCTCACGGGCCGCCGATGGCGGGAATCCCGAACAGCGCGCCATCCAGGTGACGAACTCGGTGGCGCTCATGTCGGGCGGCAGGCAATCGTGCTCCGGCATGTAGCCCACCAGTCGGCGTATCGCCTGTCGCTCGGCGTCGATGGCGTGACCCATCACGCGCGCCGTCCCACTGGTGGGTTCCACGAGTCCGAGCAGGATCTTGAGCAGCGTACTCTTGCCGGCACCGTTCGCCCCCACCAAACCCGTAATGCCGGACTCCACACGCACCGTCAGCGCATCGAGTGCCACCACCGCACCGTAGTGCCGAGTGAGCGACTCCGTCTCGATGACCAGCGAGGCGCTCACGCGGAAGCGCTGACCGGGTCGGCAGGGTCAGTGGACGGCAGGACGACGCCGGCCTTGGCCGCTCGCCGTTCCAAGGTCTCGCGATCGGCAAGACTGCGCAGCAGGGCGTCGGCCTCCCGATTCTGCAGGTATTTGCCCTTCTCCCACCCGTCGACGATTCCCTTGGGCGTGCCGTAGCACAACTCGGCAACCTGCGGCACCGTCAGTCCCAGAGACTCGCGCAGGTGGCGAATCGCCTTGGGGGCCAGCAGCGAGTGCTCGGCACGAATCAGGTCGATGGCCGTTCGCTCGGCCAGATCACGCTGCTCGATGGTCCGATTCTCATGCCCGCACTTCTCGCACCGATAGAACTCCCGTTGCACCTCGGCCGCCATGCCGCTCAGACGCAGGGTGACGCTTTCGGACTGCAGCGCGTAGTGTCCGCCACAGCCGCGATGCAGGGATCCGTTCAGGGTTGCCAGAAGACTCATGTGGGGTCGAGCGGGGTGCGGGTTGGTGAATCGTGCCGTTGCAGGCTGCTGAATCGTCGAACAGTGGCTACTCAGACGGCGTCAGCGCCACCCCCGATGACAGGGGATGGGACGCCCCGGTGGCTGCAGTTCAGGGATGGCGAAGCGTACGGCCACTCCCCGCTGCGAGATTCCATTCAGATGGTCCCGACACGCCATGTCCGATTTTTGTCTCGTCCGTCAGCCCGTGTTCGGCACGTCCGGTGCCCTGGTGGGTTACGAGATCCGTTTTCGCGATCTTGACGACGGCCAACATGCGTTCGTACAGAGCTTCCTGAGCGGAACGTTTGATCTGGTGCGCGGGAATCAGCCGGCCTTTGTCGCCTGCACACGCAGGCAATTGCTGGAGAATGCCTTCCAGGTGGTGGACCCGGCGAGCGCCATCCTGGTCCTGCCTCGAACGCTAGGGGCTGATCCGGAAGTGATTGATGCCATTGTGAAATATCGCGAGGCCGGTGGCAGTGTGGCGCTGGACGAGTTGACCGACCGGGAAGCGCCGTCGGAAGCGCTGCTCTCGTACGCCAGTTGGGTGCGTGTCGCCATGCGTGGTGATGTTGCCGCCACAGTCGCCCGACTGCGCCAGCGCGTCGCACCGTTTGAGAGCGAGTTGAAGGTGGTGGTGGACCAGATTGAGACCGCCCCACACTTCGCGGCCGCACAACAGGTGGGTGCGCTGGGTTTCCAAGGGAGATTCTTCAGCAGCCCGGAACCCGTCGCGGCGGCCGATCTGCCCATGGGAACGATGTCGGCCATGCGCTTGATGGGGTTGGCGCGCGATCCGAATGTGAACGATCGCAAGCTTGAAGATGTGATTGCCACCGATCCGGTCCTCACGATCCAGCTATTGCGTCTCGTCAACTCCGCCGCGGTGGGCATGCGGGGCGTGAGTTCGATCGGTCAGGCGCTGCGTCTGATAGGCCGAAATACATTTCAGCGCTGGCTGGCGGTGGCCGTCGCCGCCTCGCGCAAGTCAACGACGGCGGTGGATCAGGAGTTGGTGCGTCAAGCGGTGGAGCGGGGCCGGTTTCTCGAGCAACTCGGTGGCGGGCCTCGGGAACCGGGCACGCTGTTTCTCGTCGGACTGTTTTCGCTGCTCGACGCGGTCTTCCGCATGTCGATTTCCGAGATTCTCGAGCGCGTGGTCCTCAGTGACGAGGCCACGGCTGCGTTGGTCGAGCGGACGGGGCCCTACGCCGACGCGCTGTCGTTCGCCGAGTCGTATGAAATGGGGCTGTTCGAAAACGCCTCGGAACTGGCGCGGGAGATGGGTGTCGATCCCTCCCGCATCGGCGAGTTGTACACCAACGCCGTCGGGTGGACCAACGAAGCGCTGGCACCGATGACGGAGGCGCAGCCCGCCGGTCGCTGAGGCTTCGCACTGACCGGTGATCGCACGACGTGCTAACCTCCGTCGTGCGCTACTCTCTTCATCTCCTCCGCTTCGCGCGGCTCACAGCCGCCTGCAGCATCGCCGCGTGCGGTGGCACCGACAAATCACCCGTTGATACCGTGACCGTGGGGCAACCGGTCGGGGTTCGCGCGCCTGCTCCAGGCGACCCGTCGTGTCCCCGCACGGGACTGTGGCAGCCCTGCGCCCTGGTCGATCGGGTCATCCACGCAGGCCTCTCGTTCAAGGCCACGGGCGACAGCATGCGGGTCGCGTTTCTGTCGGTTCCTGGGGTGCGATATCGCGTGGCGGTGACCGATACGATGCTGGCGTTCTTCTTCGCAGACTCGACCGCGATGACGAAGGCCCTCGTGCCGCTCGATACGCTGCGCATGGCGCCGCGTGGAGACTCCCTGTCGCCATGGCCTTCGACGCCGATCGTGATTCGGTCGGCGAATCTCCTCGCGCTCTATTTCGGAACGAGCGATCGACAAATCGAACGGGTGCGACTGGCCATTACGGCCGGGGCCCCGGCGCCGGTGCGGGAAAAGCCCTGACGGGTGCTCGAATTGGACGACTGTCCTCCAAGCGCATATCCACAGATTTCGTTCCGTCCCCGATTTGTTCGGCCTATATTCGGTGACTTCTTGCAATAAGTCGTCCGTCCGGGGTTTTATGCATATTTTACACTTTTCAATGGACAAATTGCCGGATTACTATTGGATTTATGGAAGGTTGTGACCATTTTTCTGTTGAATTCGTATTTTGAGCGAGCACGACTATACCGCACACTCAACTGAACTGGTCCATGGCCTCCCCGATCAATCCGCGCTCCGTCGCCCTGCGTGAGATCACGCAGCGCCCCGTCCGAATCACGAGTCGACCAGAAGAGAACGGCGTGCAGCAGCCCACCAGTACCTGGTTTGGCTGCAACACGCTCAGTCTGCGCCAGATGCGCTCGAAGCTGCCCAAGAGTGTGTATGCAAAGCTTGCCGCGGCCATTCGGCTCGGAAAGAAACTCGACAGCGATATCGCGCCGACCGTCGCGCAGGTTATCAAGGAGTGGGCCACCTCACGAGGCGTGACGCATTTCACGCACTGGTTCCAGCCGCAAACGGGTCTGACGGCCGAAAAGCATGACGCGTTCCTGAATTTCGACGAGAACAAACTGCCCATCGAGTCATTCACGGGCGAGCAGCTGATTCAGTCGGAGCCTGATGCGTCCAGTTTTCCGTCGGGCGGACTGCGGGCCACATGGGAAGCCCGTGGTTACACCGCGTGGAATCCGGCGTCGCCAGTGTTCATCAGCGAGACGGGCGGCACCAAGTATCTGTGCATTCCCTCGGTCTTCATTGGCTACAACGGGGAAGCGCTGGATGAAATGACACCGCTGCTCCGCAGCTCCGATGTGCTGTCGCACCGGGCGATGGAGTTGCTGGAGATCATCGGGGACAAGGGCGTGCTGCGCGTCAATACCACGCTCGGGGTCGAGCAGGAGTTCTTCCTCATTGATCGCGCGCACTTTGCCCTGCGCCCCGATCTCATCATGGCCAACCGGTCGCTGGTCGGCGCACCGCCACCACGCGGTCAGCAGCTGGAAGACCACTATTTCGGTGGCATCCCGGAGCGCGTGCAGGCCTGCATCAGTGAGGTCGAACTGGAGCTGTACAAGCTGGGCGTCCCCATCGTGACGCGTCACAACGAAGTCGCGCCGTCGCAGTTCGAGATGGCGCCCATCTTCGAAGACTCCGATATCGCCGTCGATCACAACCATCTCGTGATGGCGGTGCTCCGCAAGGTGGCGTTGCGTCACGGGCTGCAGGCCATCGTGCATGAGAAGCCGTTCGCCGGCATCAACGGATCGGGCAAGCACTGCAACTGGTCGATGGCCATCACGGCCGACAACTCGCTGGACGGCGCCAATCTGCTCAAGCCCGGCAAGACACCGCACCAAAACCTGCGCTTTCTGCTCTTTCTTGGCGCCATCCTGAAAGGCGTGCACAAGCACGCCGGACTGTTGCGCGCCGGTATCGCCACCAGCGGCAACGAACACCGGCTGGGAGCGAATGAAGCGCCGCCGGCCATTATCTCGGCGTTCCTGGGCAAGGGGCTGACGCAAGTCATCGAGGACATCGCCGCCGGCAAGACGTCACCGGCCAACGCCGAACAGGCGATGCTCAAGCTCGGCGTGGCCAAACTGCCGGAAGTGGAACAGGACAACACCGATCGCAATCGCACGTCGCCGTTCGCCTTTACCGGTGCCAAGTTCGAATTCCGTGCCGTGGGCGGTTCGCAGAGCATCGCGTTCCCGGTCATGTTGCTGCAGGCGGCCGTGGCCGAAGCCATCGCCGAGATGACAGAGTCGCTGCGCAAGGAGATCAAGACAGCCAAGAGCACGGACGACGCGGTGCTCAAGGTGGTGCGTGCCGCGTTCAAGGCCACGACCGCCGTGCGCTTCGAGGGTAACAACTACTCTGACGAATGGGTGGTCGAAGCCGAGAAGCGCGGATTGCTCAACCTGCGTCGCGCCCCCGAGGCGCTCATGCAGTTGACCACGAAAGACGCGAAGGCGCTGTTCAAGTCCACCGGCATTCTCACGGAAGTCGAACTGGAAAGCCGATATCACGTGCGTCTCGAGCGCTACGTGAAGGACATCCTGATTGAGCTGCACACGCTGCAGCAGATCATCGACACGCAGATTCTGCCGGCGTCCTACGCGTATGTTGGCCAGATCGCCCAGGCCGCGGGTCAGGGCGCGTCGGCCGGTATCAACATGCAACCACTCGTCGATGCCGCCAACGCCACCACCAAAATGATCGCGTCCTTGCAGAAGAAGCGCGCCGAATTGGGCAAGGTGATCGCCAAGGCCGAAGGGATGCACGACGATCTGGTGGCGCAGGGGTCGTACCTCACTGGCACGGGCTGCAGTGCCATGGGCGACGTTCGCGATGCCGCCGATGCGCTCGAATTGTCGGTTGGCGACGAGTTCTGGCCCGTGCCGCGCTACCGGGAGATGCTCTTTCCGGTGTAACGTCGCGCGGTGCGGGAACGGACGGAATACGAAGGGGAGTCGCCAGCCGGCGACTCCCCTTCGTGCATCACCCGCCGTTTGGGCACCGCAGGCGTCACACACTTGTTGCTTGCCTCGGTGTGTCCATCGACGGTAACGTCAGGTTCTCCTCTCTCTCCGGACCGCCTGTGCTCATCACGTTCGTCACCCTCCTGCAAGCCGCCGCCGTACAACCGCCGCAACGTGCCGTACCGGATCCCGGCGTTATTGCGGTCGACCAACGCGTGACACCGGCGGGCGTGCAAAGCGTGTTCGACGGTCGCGTGGCCGGCGTGCGATTCGGCGCCGCATCCGGCGAAGTTTGGGCGGTTGCTCCTGGCCATGCCTGGCGACTGGCATGGCGTGACAACCGTGTCCTCGCGCACGCGACCTTCAACGGCCGGCCGGGTGTGCACGGCCTGGTCATTGACCCCGTCACCCGCCGACCGCTGGTTGCCTCCGTCGGCAAGTTGCCCGCAGATGTCGCGGCCAGCCGCACGCCCGGCGGTCCCCCGCTCTCGCGCGCCAAGTCCGTGACGCAGTTGGTCACGTATGCCGCCGACTCCGCGTCGGCCATTGTCACGGAGTCCGGCGCCCTTGGCGACTTCATGGCGGGCGGACCATCCGTCGCGCTGCGCAAAGGCACCGATGGTCGGCGCGTCGCCGTGCTGCCACTTCCCGCGGATGATAAGCTCGTGGTGCTCGATGCCGACAATGGCGCGCGCCTGCGCACCGTATCGCTGGGCGTGCTACCCATCGCGTCGGTGCTCTCACCAGACGGGGCCATCGCATGGGTGACGGTGTTCGGGGGGCCCAAGCCCAAGCCCGGGGCACGGAGCGCGACGCAGTGCTGCGATCCGGCTGCCGAACCCGTGCGGGTGAATGCCCGCGGTATCGCATTGCCCGGCACGGTCGACCGCATCGATATCGCCACCGGAACGGTGACGCACCGCATTGCAGTGGGTGCGCATCCCACCGGATTGGTATGGGATCAGCCACGAGAGCGTCTCTACGTGGCCAATGGCAACAGCGATGATATCAGTGTGGTGGACACCAGACGCAATGTGCTGGTGGGACGTATCCCCATCGCTCCGTTTCGCGAACGCAACATCGGACTCACGCCGACCGCGCTCGCGCTCGCACCCGATGGGCAGACGCTGTTCGTCACGCTGGGCGGCGCGAACGCGGTCGCGGTATTTCGCGTCGGCGGCACCGCGTTGGCCACGCTGCGCGGACTGATTCCCACCGGCTGGTATCCAAGTAGCGTCGACGTCAGCAACGACGGATCCACACTCGCCGTGGGCACTCTCTTTGGTGTCGGCGCCGGCACTGGCAAGACGGCCGGCAAGGAAGGACGCTACGTATTCGCTGAGCGCGGGTCGGTCAACGTGATCGCGGTTCCCACCGACGCGGAACTCGCGGCCTTCACCACCAGCGTGGCGGAAAACAACCGATTGCACCTGGCCAATGGCCCCGCCGCACCGTCACTCACGCCACGCAACCTGGCGGTCGCGCGCGCCGTACCCGAACGGCCGGGGGAATCGAGTCTCATTCAGCACGTGGTATACATCATCAAGGAAAACCGCACCTACGATCAGGTGTTGGGCGACATCGGCAAGGGTGCCAGTGACCCGGGCCTCACCATGTATGGGCGCGATATCACGCCGAATACGCACGCGCTCAGCGAACAGTTCGTGTTGCTCGATCACTTCTTCGCCTCAGGCGGCAATTCGGCCGACGGACACAACTGGCTCACCCAGGCGAACGAGACGGCGTACCCGATGTGGCCATTGTATTTCGGTCGCAGCTATCCCAGCGAGGGCAACGATCCACTCACGTATTCGTCCGGCGGGTTTTTGTGGGAGTCAGCGCAGGCCAAGGGCAAGCGCGTCGTCAGCTTCGGGGAATACGCACCGGCGCCCAGCGACTCCATGCCCAGTGTGCGCGCGAAACTCATGGCCATGATGCGTGACAGTGCGAACTACTCATCGGCCAAGGCGCGTCGCACCCTCAAGACGATGTACAACACACGCAGCGAAATCCCCAGCCTCGATCGCATTCTGGTGCGCGAGTATCCGGGTTGGACACAGGAAGTGCCGGACGTCATCAAGGCCGACATCCTCATCGAGCACCTCAAGGAGTGGGAAACGGCGAAGTCGATGCCGCATCTGACGCTGATGATCTTGCCGAATGATCACACACAAGGCACGTCATCCGGGTGGTGCACGCCGCGCGCCTGCGTCGCTGACAACGACCTCGCCCTGGGCAAGATTATTGAGGCGCTCAGTCACTCATCATTCTGGAAATCGATGGCCATTCTGGTGGTCGAAGACGACGCGCAGAACGGTGTCGATCACATCGACGGGCATCGCACCGTGGCGCTGGTGGCCAGCCCGTACGCCAAGCGCGGCGTGATCGACAGCACCTTCTACAGCCAGCCCAGCATGGTGAAGACCATCGAACTGATGCTGGGACTGCCGGCCCTCAGTCTGTTTGATCTGGTGGCCACGGACATGCGCGCCAGCTTTCTCGACGCCAACGCCACGCCCGACTTCACACCGTACACCGCCCGCGTACCCAAACAGTCACTCTACGAAACCAATGTGAAGGTTGGCGCGATCAACGGACCGGATGCCGCCGCGCGAAAGGCAGCGGCGTTGGCCAGCGCGCGCATGAACTTTCACGAGCCCGACGCAGCGCCCACCGAGAAGCTCAACCGGATACTGTGGGGTGAGTCGAAAGGGTGGCGGGTGCCCTATCCATTCGTCAAGCGTTCGTTGTTCTTCCCGCTGGCCGTGGACATCGACGATGATGATCGCGAAGAGCGGACCGAGAAGAAGAAACGCTAAACGTCCTGCGCCGTGTCCGCTTCGCGCGCCAGCAAGTCGGCTTTCCGTTCCAGACCCCAGCGATATCCGCCCAATGCCCCGTCGCTGCGCAGCACGCGGTGACACGGCACGATCACGGCGGTGGGGTTTGCCCCGCACGCCGATCCCACGGCGCGCACGGCACCGGGCGATCCCACGCGACGTGCCAATTCCGCGTAGGTGATGGTTTCCCCGCGCGGAATACGGGTCAGTTCGCGCCACACCCGTTGCTGAAACGCCGTGCCGCGCAAATCTAGTGGCAACGGCGTGGCCAGCGCCGCACCACTGGCCGCCGTCACCACCGCCTGCGCGACCTCCCCCACGGCGGCATCATCGGCAACCAGCGTGGCCGCGTGCAATTCCTCTCGCAGCATCGTCTCCAGCGTTCGCGCGTCATCACCCAGAATCACGCGACACACACCACGGGACGTCATCGCCACCAGGGCTTGTCCCAACGCGCACGGCACCACCGTGAAGAACACCATCTCGCCGAGCGCACCCTTTCGGTAGGAACCCGGCGACATACCCAGGTGCTGTTCCGATGCCGCGTAGGCCCGCGGCAGCGAGTCGAACCCCGCGTCGAACGCCGCCCGTGATACGGACTCGCCAGTGCGAAGCCCGGCGCGCAACCGTTCGGCGCGCCGAGCCACCTGCCACTCTTGAGGGGAACAGCCCACCAGACGCGTGAACTGTCGCTGGAGATGGGCCCGACTGAGTCCACTGATCGTTGCCAGCGCATCCAGAGCCACTGGTCCGTCACTGCCCTCGAGGTGCGTCAATGCGCGCACCACGGCAGCCGTCGATGGATCGGCATTGGCGGCCTCGGGGGCGCAGCGCTTGCAGGCACGATACCCGGCCGAGCGCGCGGACGTCGCATCCGTGAAGAAGGCCACCCGGTCGACGCGTGGCCGACGCGACGGACACGATGGACGACAGAAAATGCGGGTCGATGAGACCGCAAACACAAATGCCCCATCCCACGTCCGGTCGCGATCGAGCACGGCACGCCAACGCGGGTCCGGCACGGATTCGGGAACGGGGTCGATGGGAGAAACAGTGGCCATGGTCGGGAGCAGTGCGGGAGTTTGCATGGAAGATACGGTATTGCCAACACGATGACACGGCGACACGCATCGTGCGGTCAAATGCGGTGTGCGACTCTGGCGCTCCGGCCCGTTGCGCTGCATGCTCATCGCCACGACGGGTCACGGGATGATCAAGGCGCAGACCGGAGGCACCATGGGACGTCAGAATCACAGCGCGCGTCTCGAATCGCTGTTGCGCGAGTGGCCGGGAGTCGTGGTCACCGCGCATCGTTTTGGTGGGCTCGAGTTTCGCGTGGATCGCCGCGAGATCGGTCACTTTCACCCGAGCGGACTGCTTGATCTGCCATTTCCGGTGCGCCTGCGCCGTGAGTTGGTGGCCGCCGGCCGTGCCGACGCGCATCACATGCTGCCCAACACAGGCTGGGTGACATTTCGCGTTCGCACCGAGCATGACCTGCCGGCCGCCGTCGAACTGCTGCGCCTGAACTACGAGCGTCTGCTGGGCACGCAGACACGAGCGAGCGTGAACCCCGTCGTCGGCAAGGTGACGTTGGTCGGGGATCGGGACGATATGCCGATCTGAAACGTGAGACGGGAGGCGGAAGACTCCCGCTTCAGTCCAGCACGAACTCCGCCCGCTCATTTCCCCGCTTCAGCAGCGCGCTCCGTTTCGTCGTGCCGAACCGCAGATGCAGCAAATTCGTTTGATCGGCAAACACTTCGAGCATCGCCCGCTGCACGATCGTCACGCGCGAGGGAAGTGCCCGCAACGGCACTTCGACGAATACCAGCGTCGCGTCCTCTTCGCGTTCATGTCCGATCAACCGGCCGGGCATCGGTGATTGTCCGTCGAATCCGAACAGCAGGCGCTCGGCCAGATACTTCGAGAGCGCGCTGTCAATCACCGCGACCGGCCCTTTCACAACCGAAACCGAACGGCCGTCCGCCTTGAGGGCCTCGTCCAGGTCGTCCGAGAAGAATCGCACGGTCACCTCGAGACTCCCTTTATCCCGACTCAGGTCGGCTTGCGTACTGCTGACGTGCACCGGGTGGGCACCGATGCGCATACTCGACCCGCTCAGGACCATCAGGGCGAGCGTGCTGCATTTGAGCGCGACGCCGACGCGGCGCACAGCTAGCTACGGGCGACCGCCGCCGAGTCCGCCATGCGAATCGGATCAGCAGGGGCCTGCCCGACTTCAAGAAGGGCCGGCGCCTGTTCCCGCTTGGCCATCAGTTGCGTGACGAAACGCTGCCCTTCGGAGATGCGTTCGATCTCGATGGCGACTGCGTCGACGGCTTGCTCCATACGCTCCAACCGCGCTGCACTCTCCATGATCTGTGGCGCCGGCTTCGGGTGCGCCCAACGTCGCAGCATAATGCGCGCCGCCGCGAATGCCAACGGCGCCCAGACCAGCACAATCGAGACGATGGTGATTCCCGTCAGTTGTCCGGAACTGAACGGACCGTATTGCGGTGCAACGGTCGTTCCGCCTTCAAAATCACCGACCTGCGCGGCCGCCATCGCCTTACCATTGGCGGCGATATCGGTCTCGAGTCCCATAATACGCTCATCGAGCACGGCGATCCGCCCTTCAAGACCCGCGCGCGCCGGTCCCGCTGGCGAGCTCTTGAGCGCATCGACCGCTTCCTCCCGTCGGCTTGTTGCCGAGGTGATCTGTCTCGACAGCTCGTCCCGTCGAGCGCGCAATGCCGGCAAATCGGCCCGTCCAAACTGGGTGGGAACACCGGCCAGTGCCGGCGCCGCCGCCTGCGGGACGGCCGGGGGTGCCGGGACGGGCGGCATTTGCGCCGGTTGCTCGGCGACAGCCTGCGAGACGGCAGAGAGAGTGGGCATGGTGATCCGTACGGTTGGCGCGCCAACCGGGATTCGGGACAGTCGGGCAATCCCCCATGGCACGGGGATCAGACACCGAACACTATACGATGTCGCCTCAAACTTCGCCCCTCCCGAGCCCATGCCGATGACGCTCCGTCTTCTCCGCCGCCATCTGACGTCGCTCACCATTTTCGGCAGCACGTTGGGCATCTCGCCCTTCGAACTCCCGGCGCAGACCGTCGGCGGTCTCGGCGGCGCTGAAAAGTTCAAGCAAATGGGAACCGACCTGCCTACCCCCAACGGTGTGCGAACCGCGTCGGGCGCCCCGGGGCGCGACTATTGGCAGCAAAAAGTGGACTACGAGATAGACGCAACGCTCGACGACATGCGGCAGCGGTTGACCGGACGCGAGCGCATCACCTACCACAACAACTCGCCGGACACGCTGCGGTTCCTGTGGGTGCAGCTTGACCAGAACCTGTTCACCCCCAACTCGATCGGCAACCTGACCCGCAACGGGCCGGTGCGCGCCGGAGTGCGCGCCAGCAGCATCATCGGTTTGGGCGCCAGCGATTCGAGCGGCTACTTCGGCGGCTATACACTTTCCGGAGTCACCAGCGCGTCCGGCGCCGCCCTCGCGACAACCGTCAATGGCACGATGATGCGTGTCGAGCTCGGCGCGCCGTTGCCGCCGGGTGGTGTGCGCGCGCTGCGCATCAATTGGACCTATCCGATTCTCCCGACCACCACGAACCAGGCGCAGGGCAACCCGCGGTCCGGGCAGGAACTCTTCCCGCGCGACGGGAACTACGTCTACAACGTCGCGCAGTGGTTCCCGCGTCTGGCGGTCTATGGCGACAACGCCGGGTGGCAGAACAAGCAATTCCTGGGCGGCGGCGAGTTCACGCTGCCATTTGGCGACTACACGGTGCGCATCACGGTGCCCGCCGATCACATCGTGGCCGCGACCGGCACGCTCGCCAACCCGTTGGTCACGCTGTCGGTGGCACAGCGGGCACGACTCGTTCGGGCGCAGACGTCTGATTCCATCCTGCATATTGTGACACCCGCGGAAGCCCGGGCGAACGAGACATCGCACAGCACCGCTACCAAGACCTGGGTATTTCAGGCACAGAACGTCCGCGACTTCGCTTTCGCCACCTCCCGCAAGTTCATCTGGGACGCCCGCGGCGTGTCCATTGCCGGCAAGCGGGTGATCGCGCAGTCGTACTATCCGCTGGAGGCAGAACCGCTCTGGGGCCAGTACTCCACTCGTGCCGTGGCGCATGCTCTGGTCACGTACTCCAGGCACACCATTCCCTATCCGTACCCGCAGGCCACGTCAGTACATTGGAACGGGTCGGGCATGGAATACCCGATGATCTGCTTCAACCCGCGCCGCCCGAACGCCGACGGCAGCTACGACGATGCGACCAAGTTCGGATTGATCTCGGTCGTGATTCACGAAGTGGGACACAACTTCTTTCCGATGATCGTCAACTCCGACGAACGTCAATGGACCTGGATGGACGAAGGTCTCAATTCCTTCACGCAATATTTGTCCGAGCGCGAGTGGGACGCGGCGTACCCTTCGCGACGCGGCCCGGCGCGCAACGTGGTGGACTACATGCGGCTGGACAAGACGCTGCAGGAACCCATCATGACCAATTCCGAGAGCGTGCAGAATCTTGGCAACAACGCGTACCTCAAGGCGTCGACCGCGCTCAACATCCTGCGCGAGACCGTCATGGGGCCCGCGTTGTTCGACGCCGCGTTCAAGGAGTACGCGCGGCGCTGGGCGTTCAAGCATCCCACGCCCGCCGATTTCTTTCGCACGCTCGAAGATGTCTCTGCGGTCGATTTGGACTGGTACTGGCGTGGTTGGTTCTATGGTGTCGACAACGTCGACGTGGCCATCGACACCGTGATCGAATTCCGACTCGATCAGCCGGCCACCGGCGGCGCGGCATCAGCCGCTGACCGGGACCGCGTGCAGAAGTTCATGGCGGGGCTGTCCGCCTCCGATCGCGCCACACTGGGCGGCAAGCGCTTCCTGTACGAGGTGAACTTCAAGAATGTCGGCGGACTGGTGATGCCCCTCGCGGTGGAATTCGAGTACGACGACGGCACGCGCGAGCTGGTGCGGATTCCCGCCGAGATCTGGCGGGTGGACGCCGGGATCGTTACCAAGGCGTTCGCCACCTCGAAGAAAGTGACGGCCGTGACGCTCGACCCGGCGGAAGAGACCGCCGACACCGAGTTGGCGAACAACACGTGGCCCCGTCGAAACGATCAAACCAAGTTTCAGCGATTCCGCGGGCAAATCATCAAGCCGCTCCATTGAGAGACGATTCACCGAGGACTCCGGACATGACAACGATTTCTCCCACACTCGACCTGGCCGCCTTGCTGGACGAAGCGCGCGGGATGGCGGCGACGGTGATCGCATGGCGCCGACATCTTCATCAGCGACCGGAAGTGGCGTTCCATGAGCATGAGACGGCGCAGTTCGTGCGCGAGGTGCTGGCCGGGATTCCCGGACTCGTGGTCACGCGCCCTACGGAAACGAGTGTGATGGCGCGACTGATCGGCACCAACGCCGGTCGGGTCGTAGCGGTGCGCGCGGACATCGACGCCCTCCCCATTCAGGAGGAGAACGACGTGGCCTATCGTTCGCTGGTGGATGGGGCCATGCACGCCTGTGGTCACGACGGACACACCGCCATCGTGCTGGGTCTTGTCACACTGCTCGCCAGGCACCGCGATCAACTCGCGGGAGAAGTGCGCTTCCTGTTCCAGCACGCCGAGGAACAGGCTCCGGGCGGCGCGGAAGAAATGGTTCGTCAGGGTGTGATGGATGGTGTGGACACGGTGATTGGCATCCACCTGTGGGCACCCATGTCGGTCGGACACATCGGCATCGTGTCGGGACCGGCCATGGCGGCACCAGACGTCTTTCAGTGCACGATCATCGGCAGGGGCGGCCACGCCGCGATACCGCATGAAACGGTCGATCCGATTGTCGTTGGCGCACAGGTCGTGATGGCGTTGCAGCACATCGTATCACGCGACGTCGACCCGTTTGATCAGGTGGTGGTGTCGGTCACCGAATTTCACGCCGGGACCACCAACAATGTGATTCCCAGCGCGGCTCGGCTGACCGGAACGGTGCGTACGTTCGACCCGACGCTGCGTTTGCGAGTCCCGGAAACCATGGAACGCATTATCAGGGGCGTGTGTGCGGCACATGGGGCCACGTACGAACTCACCTTCGAGCGCGGGTATCGTCCGGTGGTCAACGATCCCGCCACGTGCGTACAACTGGAACAGGTGGTGCAACGGACCTTTGGTCCGGGCGTGCTGCTGCCCACACGCCCAACGATGGGCGGTGAAGATTTCTCGGCCTATCTCCAGAAAGCGCCTGGGGTGTTCGCCTTCATCGGCGCGGGCAACGCCTTCGAGGAAATTCTGTATCCGCATCATCATCCGCGCTTCAACATCGACGAGGCATCGTTGGATATCGGGCTGCGGTATCTGACGGCGGCTACCCTCGACCTGCTGGCCTGAGGTGCCGTTCCGTCGATATCACCTGCTGGCGCTCCTACCGGCCATCGCCATTCTGGGCGCGCCGTGGTTTGCCAATCGCGTTACGCCGCACATTTTCGGGATGCCGTTTCTGCTTGGCTGGATCGTCATCTGGGTGCTGTTGGCATCCGCCTGCATGTGGCTGATTGGCCGACTCGACCAGCGAGCCGAATGACCTGGTCACCGGGCAGTATCTCGCTGACCATTCTTGGTGGTACGCTGTTGATGGCGCTCTGGCTGAGTTTGCGCGGCGCCACCGGACGCATGAGTCTCGAGCAGTGGAGCGTGGGCGGTCGGGGATTCGGCACGGTCTTCGTGTTCCTGCTGCTGGCCGGCGAGATCTACACGACGTTCACGTTTCTCGGTGGCAGCGGCTGGGCCTACGGACGCGGCGCCCCCGCGTTCTATATCATCGCGTACGGGTCGGTGGCGTATATCATGTCGTATTGGCTCCTGCCCGCGATCTGGACGCGCGCCACCGACTGGCGGGTGGTGTCGCAAGCGGAGTACTTCGCCCGAGCCTATGACAGCGAATGGGTTGGCCGGGTGGTGGCGGTGGTCAGTATCGCCGGCCTGATGCCGTACCTCGTGCTGCAACTCAAAGGGCTTGGCATCATTGTTTCGGAAACATCCTACGGCGCCATTGGTGCCGACGCGGCAATTTGGATTGGCACGCTCTCCACGGTCGTGTACGTCGTGCTCTCCGGCGTGAAAGGGTCGGCCCTGACGGCGGCGCTCAAGGACGTACTGGTGCTGGTCGCGGTGGTGGGGCTTGGCCTTGTACTGCCAAACATGCTGCACGGTGGCATCGGACCGATGTTTGCGCGTATCGAAGCCGAGCATCCGGGTTTTCTCACGCTGCCGGCCAAGGGACTCTCGCCGACGTGGTTCGCCAGCACGGTCTTACTCACCGTGTGCGGGTTCTACATGTGGCCACACACATTCGGCAGCATCTTCACGGCCAAAGACGCGTCGGTGTTTCGCCGAAACGCCGCGTTGATGCCGCTGTATCAGCTCATCTTGCTCTTTGTGTTCTTCATTGGCTTCGCGGCGCTGCTCAGCGTGCCCGGCCTCACGGGCAGCAACGTCGACCTGGCGTTGTTGCGTGTGTCACGCCTGGCGTTTGGGCCATGGATCGTGGGTTTCATCGGCGCGGCGGGCTTGCTCACGGCGCTGGTGCCCGGCTCGCTGATTCTGATGAGCACCGCGACGACGCTGTCCCGCATGATCAGGCCGGCCGCGGCAGGACAAACCCACACGTCCGTGACGCTGGCGCGACTGCTGGTGCCCGTGGTGGCTGGCGTCGCGCTGTTGTTCACCTTTCGCGGGGGCGACACGCTGGTGACACTGCTGCTCATGGCGTATGCCATGGTCACGCAACTGTTTCCGGCACTGTTGGCATCACTCGCACGCATGCGGCGGGTGACGGCGGCCGGAGCCATCGCCGGTATCGTGGTGGGTGAGACGACCGTCGCCGCGATCACCCTGAGCAATGGGCAACTCGGGGCGTGGCTGCCCACGTGGCCACCGGCGCTGACCGACATGAACATCGGTCTGGTCGCGTTGGTCCTGAACGTGACCACCATGGTCATCGTGACGGCGATTCGCCCGGCGACGCCAGGCAGTGCCGCCCCCCCCTCGGCTGAAACCCGAGAGCCGTCGCGCCGTTAGGACCACCGCAGGCGATGCAAACCATTGGGCAAGTTCGGCTGTCTCATGCTGACTGCCCGCCGTGCGTCCTGTCCCGCCCCCTCGCGCCGTTGTATGAGACACCTCAAGCTCGCGGCCCGCATGCTGCTCAAGACGCCCTTCGTCACGGCCATCGCCGTGGCGTCGCTGGCGCTGGGTATCGGCGCCAACGCTGCCATTTTCTCATTGTTCAACGAGATCCTGTTGCAGCCGCTGCCGGTCCTCGAGCCCAACCGCCTGGTCAACCTCGCGAACCCGGGACCCAAGCCGGGTTCCCAGAATTGTGGGCAGGCCGGCGGCTGTGATGAAGTGTTCAGCTACCCGATGTTCAAGGACCTTGAGCAGCAGCAAGCCGCGTTTACCGGCATCGCCGCACACACCGGATTTGGAGCCAGCCTCTCCATCAAGAACGAACCCAGCACCGGTTCGGGCATGTTTGTGTCGGGATCGTATTTTCCGGTCTTGGGACTCAAGCCTGCAGTCGGGCGACTGCTTGGGCCCGCAGACGACGCCGTGATCGGCGCAAACTTCGTCACGGTACTGAGCAACGAGTTCTGGCAAGCGAAGTTCGGGGGTGATCGGGGCGTGGTGGGGCAGAGCATCATCGTCAATGGCAAGACGTTCATCATTGTCGGGGTGGCCCCGCAGGGCTTCCGCAGCACCACATTGGGCATGCGCCCATCGGTGTTCGTGCCGATCACCATGCGCGAGGTCGTCGAGTCGCGGCGGCCGGCCTTCGAGAATCGCCGATCGTACTGGATCTATCTGTTTGCTCGACTCAAACCCGGCGTGTCCGTCCAGCAGTCACGCACCTCGCTCAACACCATCTACTCTCGCATCATCTCGGGTGTGGAAGCGCCCTTGCAGGAGGGGATGAGCGACAAGACCATGGTGTTGTTCAAGGCAAAGAAGGTCACGGTCGAAGCCGGTCAGCGCGGGCAGAGTGATGTACACCGGGAAGCCAAGACGCCGCTGCTCATGCTGTTCGGGATCACCGGCATCGTGCTGCTCATTGCCTGTGCCAACATCGCGAACCTGTTGCTGGCCCGAGGCGCGGGTCGCGCCATGGAAATGGGCGTGCGTCTTGCACTGGGCGCTTCCCGACGCCAACTGCTCACGCAATTGCTCACCGAGTCAGTACTGCTGGCCTTCGTCGGGGGCATGGCCAGTCTGCTCGTGGCGCAGTGGACCCTGCGCGGCATCGGAGCCCTCTTGCCGCCCGAAGCGGCGGCCACATTTTCGCTCAGCATCAAGTGGCCCGTGGTGTTTTTTGCCGCCGGACTGTCCGTGGCCACCGGGATCGTGTTCGGAATGTTTCCGGCGCTCCACAGTACCCGCTCCGATCTCATCACGACCATTCGCGCCGGCGCGGGTCAGATCACCGGGGGCAAGTCGGCCGCGCGATTTCGTACGGTGCTCGTCACCGTGCAGATTGCGCTCTCGATGATGCTGTTGATCTCGGCCGGCCTCTTCCTCAAGAGCCTCGTCAACGTCAGTCGCGTCGACCTGGGCGTGACGGTGGATCAGGTGGTGACGTTCGGTCTCTCGCCGGAACGCAACGCGTACGACAGTGTCCGTTCGGCCAACCTGTTCGAACGTGTCGAGCAGGACATGGCGGCGATTCCAGGCGTGACGGCCGTGACGTCATCGTTGGTGCCGCTGCTGGCGGGGGACAACTGGGGCACCGATGTCTATGTGCAGGGTTTCCCGCACGGCCCCGATGTCGACAACAATTCCCGATACAACGAAATCGGCGCGGGCTATATGGCGGCGCTTGGCGTAACCATGCTATCCGGTCGGGAATTCACCACCGCCGACCGACTTGGTACGGGACGTGTGGCTATCGTCAATGAGGCCTTCGCCAGAAAGTTCAACCTCGGCAAGGACGCAGTCGGGAAGTTTATTTCCGATGAAAACGCAGATTCGCTCAACATCCAGATTGTCGGCCTGGCGCGGAATGCGAAGTACTCCGACGTCAAGGATTCCGTCCCGGCACTCTTCTTCCGACCATGGCGGCAGGATGCGCGGGTGGGTTACATGTACTTCTACGTGAAGACGTCTCTGCCGCCCGAACAATTGCTCAAAACCATTCCGGCAGCGCTCAAACGGCTCGACCCCACGATTCCCGTAGAAGACCTGAAGACGATGCCGCAACAGATCCGCGAGAACGTTTTCCTGGATCGCATGATCAGCATTCTTTCGGCGGCGTTTGCGGTGCTAGCCACGTTACTGGCCGGTGTCGGCCTGTACGGCGTGCTGTCCTACTCGGTCGCCCAACGCACGCGCGAAATTGGCGTACGCATGGCGCTGGGGGCCAGCGGGACTCGCGTCCGGGCGCTCGTCATGCGGCAAATCGGCGTGATGCTCATCGCCGGCGGCATCGTTGGCGTGGCGGCAGCGTTCGGCCTTGGCCGAGCAGCACAGTCACTGTTGTATGGCCTCCAGGGCCACGATCCCATCGTCTTCGCCCTGTCGGTGGCGATGCTCGCTGCCGTTGCCGGATTGGCGGGCTACATCCCCGCCAGACGCGCCGCTCAGGTTGATCCTATGCACGCCCTTCGGTACGATTGAACCCGTCATGATGGATATTGCCCGCCCTCCAAAATCGAATCGCAACCGCAATCTCCTGCTTGGTGGAGGTGCGGTGGCGGTGCTCGCGGTCACCTACGCGCTCAGCCAGCTCGGCCCCGCCTCGCAAACCATCGAACGCGCCGCCGTCTTGGTTGACACCGTCAAGCGCGGCGACGTGGTACGCGAAGTCCGCGGAACGGGAGCGCTCGCTCCA
Source organism: Gemmatimonadaceae bacterium (assembly GCA_016720905.1). Lineage (NCBI taxonomy): Bacteria > Pseudomonadati > Gemmatimonadota > Gemmatimonadia > Gemmatimonadales > Gemmatimonadaceae > Gemmatimonadaceae bacterium. The sequence continues at coordinate 36,388 of JADKJT010000008.1, forward strand.
GAGCGTATTCGCTGGATCACCGCGCAGGCCTCGGCGCGTGTCGAGCGTCTCGCGTCGGAATCGGGACGCAACGTCGGCGCGAATGAGTTGCTGCTCGAGTTGTCCAACCCGGACTTGCAAATCCAGACCATGCAAGCCGAGCAGCAGGTGCGTCAGGCTCAGATCGATCTGCTGAACCTGCGCACCACGCTGAAGGGCGCTCTGCTCTCGCAGGAAGGAATCGTCGCCTCGATGAAGACCGCGTTCGTGAGCAGCTCGCAGGAAGCGCGCGCGGCCGATTCATTGGTAAAGTTAGGACTCGTACCGCCATTTGAAGTTGCCAACCGCAAGGCGTCGGCCGAGGAGTTCACCACCCGCTATCGTATTGAACGCGACAGACTGACACTGATGGCACAGACCATCGATTCGCAGATTTCCGTCCAGGCGTCACGCATCGATCAATTGCAGGCCATCGCGTCCAGTCAGCAAACTCGCCTCCAGTCTCTGCACGTGCGCGCACCGGAAGCGGGCGTGCTGCAGGACCTGACGTTACAGCTTGGACAGTGGGTTCCCGAGGGAACGGCACTCGCCAAGGTCGTACAGCCCGGCAAACTCAAAGCCGTGCTGCGCATTCCGGAATCGCAGGCCAAGGACATTCAACTCGGCCAGAAGGCATCGATTGACACGCACAATGGCCTGATTGTCGGGCGTGTCGTGCGCAAGGATCCGGGATCAACCGGCGGCAACGTGATGATCGATGTCGCGCTCGATGGTCCGCTGCCCGCGGGCGCCGTGCCGGACCTCAACGTCGAGGGCACCATCGAAATCGAGCGTCTCACCAATATCATCTACACCGGACGCCCGGCGCTGAGCGCTGGCACGGGGTCGGTCACGCTGTTCAAGCTGGTGGATGGTGGTGACGCCGCCATTCGCGTGCCGGTCGCGCTCGGTCGGGGCTCCGTGAATACCATCGAGATTCTCAAGGGGCTCGCCGTCGGCGACCAGATCATCTTGTCCGACATGTCGGCATATGCCAGTGTCGATCGCGTGCGAATCAAATAGCACCTCGCAACCCACATTCTCCACCCGTTCCGGAGCACGACATGGCTGAGACCACCGACGCGCTGATTCGCATGACCGGCATCAAGAAGGTCTTCTACACGGATGAACTGGAGACGCACGCACTGGCCGATGTGCACTTCGAGATCAGGAAGGGCGAGTACGTCGCAATTTCCGGTCCATCGGGGTGCGGCAAGACCACCCTGCTCTCCATCCTCGGGCTGCTCGACACGCCCACCGCCGGGGAGTACTACATCAACGGCACCTCGGCCGCGCGCCTGGCGCCCGTTGATCGCGCGCGTGTTCGCAATCGCGAGATCGGCTTCATCTTCCAGGCCTTCAACCTGATCGGCGACCTGACCGTGTTTGAGAACGTCGAACTGCCGCTCACGTACCGCGACATGAATGCCAACGAGCGTCGCGATCGGGTACAGGCCGCGCTGGATCGCGTGGGCATGACCCACCGGGCCAAGCACTACCCGCCGCAGCTCTCTGGTGGTCAGCAGCAGCGCGTCGCCGTGGCCCGTGCGGTGGCCGGTGATCCGGCAATTCTGCTGGCCGACGAGCCGACCGGAAACCTCGACTCCAAGAACGGTGAGGCGGTGATGGACCTGCTGCGTGAACTGAATTCACACGGCTCCACCATTTGCATGGTCACGCACGATTCCCGCTACGCGAGGCATGCGGATCGCGAGGTGAGTCTGTTCGACGGCAAGGTGGTGGACGCCGAGACGTTGGCGGTACAGTAGGCGACCGCTGGCCGAGGCACGGACGATTGTCCGTGCCTCGGCACCGCTCATGCGGCGCGGTCGATACAACCCTTCCAATTCGGATTGGGCGTTTCGTCGGTGGTGACCGGGAAGTTCACATCGGTGCCGTACACGCCACCCTTGAAGAACTGCCCCGACGGGAACACGGCGGACTGGGAGCGGCCGTACTGACGAATCAGGCGACGCATGTCGCTCAGCCGCTGTCCACGGCTGAATGCCCAGAAGGCTTTTTCGCGGAAGTACAAATCCACGGCGGCCGATTGTGACGCCGGTGTTGCCAGAGGAGCCATGACCGGCACCACATACACGCCGATCTTCTGCGACGTGGTGCGCAGCGCATTCAGGATGGTCATCATGCCCGCGATATCCTGCGCCTGCAACTTGGCCTCGGCCTCCACGAGTCGCGCGTCAATTCCCGTGACCAACGGAACCGGATCGGTGCGCCCGTAAATGGTCTGTTGGACAAACCACGTGTTGGTATCGAACGCCTTGAGCAGACTGCTGTTCAAGGTCGTCCCGGTCTTGGGAACGCGAGGATCGCCGGCTGAAGCAAACGGGATGGCATTCTGGATGATGCCACCGGTGTCAAAGCTGTCACCCACCACCCATCGTTTCGCGCTGTTGTTGAGCGACCACACGGCGTTGTCGGCGGTGGTGAGGGAAAACGTCTGCAGGTATTGGTACGAGGTGGGAACCGTGGCGGCCGCCGTGGCCGCCGCGGCGAAGTTGGCGGCGCCCCCCATATTCACGAACGTGCGGGCTCGTGTCAGCTGAATCGCGTTCCGGACCGAGACGGTGAACGTGTCGGTGGCCGTGGCCAGGGCGAGCGCGGAATCCAGATGTGTCATCGCCAACGCAAACCCCTGCGCGCTGGTCAACGGATTGGTGTAGGTCGGCACACCATCCACCAGATATCCGTAGGGCACACCACTGCAGAAGTTCTCCGCCAACCCCAACTCGGCCGTGCCAATCACCCAGTACATCTGAGCCTGTTTGGAAACGGTGTCAGGGATGAACGTTCTGAGCGCCGCGAGGGCGTCGTACGCGCCGCCGCGTGCCCGGTGCTGCGTGACGTACATGGCCGACACGTTGGCGTTGTTGGTCTGTACGACCCGTTGATCGGTTTCGTTGCGCTGCGAGAACGTGTCACCCGATTTCCATTCGTCGGTCATGAGGCCGGCCAGCAACCAGATGCTCTCGCCGCCCACCGTCGCCTGACGCAGGCGACTCAAGGCCCCCTTTCGCAGGGCGTCGGCAGCTGTCGGAGACTCCGTCGCTTCCGGTCCAATGACGCCCGGCTGCTGCGGCTCAAGCAATTCATCCGTGAAGCTCGTGCAGGCAGCTGCCAGGGCCACCACCCCGACAGCGACTCCGATTCGAACGCGATAGATATGCGTGTTCATGATATCGTCCTCGAGTGGGTTAGAAGCGGAGATTGATGCGGGCGGTGTAGTACTTGCGCGGTGCCGTCGTCAGGAAGTCCTGCTGCACGTCGCCCTGACTGTAGTTCGCTTCGGGATCCTGCCCCGTGTACTTGGTCCACAGCTTCAGGTTGCGCGCACCGAGTTGCAGATCTGCCTCGGATGCCCGCATGCGGGTCGCGAGACTGCGGGGGAGCCGCAGGACCGCCGAGATTTCGCGCAACCGCCAGGCATCACCCTTCTCGTAGTATCCGTACTGGGTCTTCGGGTTGGCGAAGTTTGCCGCGACCTGGCGCGCCTGCTCGAACAGCGACGCGCTGGGGTCCGACTTCGCCGCGCAATAGTCCGTCTGTCCGCACAGGAAGTTGCCACCGCTGTTGAACAGCGTGAACCCGCCCCGATAGTCAAGCGACGCCGTGATGCGAAGCTTGCGCTTCAGTAGGTCGAAGCCACTCTGGATCGTCACCAGGTCGGTGGGCAGCGCCGACCCCACGTAGGTGCCCGTGTCGCCCAGCGCAATTTCGTTCACCGAAATGAGGCCGTTGTTGTCGGCGTCGGTGTAGGTGTACTTCTGTAAGAAAAAGCTGTTGAGCGGGTATCCCTCTTGCTGCCGGGTGACCGTGCCGATTGTCGGGATTGGCTTTCCGTTGTCGTCGAGGCCCAGCGTAATGAGCTTGTTCTTGTTGCGCGACGCGCCCGTTGTGATGTCCCAGGCAAACTGTTCGCCATCGATGATCTGTGTTTTCAGCGACACTTCCAGACCGGTATTGCGCACCGCGCCAAGGTTGCGCAGCACACTGCCAACCGGCGCGCCGGACGAGGTGGCGATGTTCTGATTGATCAGCGCGTCCTTGGACTGCTTCCGGTAGTAGGTGAGCTCGAGGTTCACGCGGTCGCTCAGCCAGCGCGAGTCGAAGCCCGCTTCGAATTCCGTCGTCGTTTCCGGCTTGAGCTTGGGATTGCCGATGGCGGACGCCAGCAATGCCGTCTGGTCACTCGTGAGGCTCACGGTGGACGCGCTGAACTGGCGAAGCGCCGACGTCGCACCGGGTTGAACACCCGACGAGCCGTACGCGGAGCGCAGCCGGAATTCGTTCAGGAAACTCAGCTTCGGGAAAAAGGACTCTTCCGAGGCAACCCACGCGATCTGGGCGGAAGGATATCTGACACTCTTGTACTGCGTGCCAAAGGCGGTGTTCTGGTCGCCGCGCATCGCACCGGTGAGAAACAGCCGGTCCTGGATGCGCAGTTGCAGCTGACCGAAGTAGCCGAGTGTCTTGGTCGCCGTCGGTGATTGATTCGAGGCGCTCTTCACCGCCCCTGAGCCAACCGTCTGTCCGCCGGGGGAGAGCTGTGTACTGCTCGCGTTGCTGTTCTCGGTCTGATTGTTGTTGTAATCCGCGCCGACCGTCGCCGTCGCCGTCAACCACGTCGTGACGGCCCGCGTCGCGGCGCTACGGAGATTCGCGGTGAAGATGCGATTCAGGCCATGCGTGTCGCCGATGGAGCCCTGCCGCTGCGTGCCGAAATTGGGGCACTCATTGAGTCGGCAGAGTCGGAAATTGTCGAACATCACGACGTCGACGCCGGTCGTGGCGTCGTTCTGCAGCCAGCTGAACGGACGCCAGTTCGCGCTGACACTTCCAATCATGCGCGAAATATCCTCCAACGTCGTGAACTGCATCACGTCACCGGGTGTGAACTGCGCCCAGCCGCCCAGCGGCTGGCCCAGATTCCCGATACCGGAGTAGCCGAGCCCCGAGCACGGGGCCGTACACGTATATCCCCTGATGAACCCGGGATTGGTATAGGCGTTGTAGTAGAAACTGTTGACGTTGTTGTCGACTTGCGGCAGGCGCTGATTGGACTTGAGGAACGAGGAGCTGACCGCGAGATCGAGCTTGGGACTCAGGGTCGCATTGAGGTTGGCGCGAATGGACGTCCGCCGCAGCGCTTCCGGATTCTGCCACTCACTGCGGACCGCGACTTTTTTCGATTCCAGATACTGGGCGTCAATATCCGGCATGCGAATCGGCCCGATCTCGTTCTCATAGTTGCCGCTCACAAAGAACCGCACCACCTCCGATCCACCCGAGACCTGCATTCCATACAGGCTGCGATCGCCGGTGCCAATAGGCGACAGCGCCTTGTCTCGCATGATGTTGGCCGTCGTCACGCTGTCCTTGATGCAGGCGCCGGTCGCAATTGTGGGGAGGATGCACCGGGTCTGCACGCCCGGGTTCGCCGGCGTATGGCCCCATATTGCGAACGTGTCCCAATACGCGTTCGGATCGGTGATCCGCCCGCGCTCCGCCGTGTAGGCATAGCGCGTGGCGCCTCGACGCCCGCCTTTGGTTTTGATGATGATCACGCCGTTCGCCGCATCGGTACCGTACAGTGTGGCCGCAGAGGGACCTTTGATGACGGAGATATCTTCGATCTCCTCGGGTGTGATGTCGTTCAACCGGCTGGAGTTCGAGCCGCCGACGCCGAAGCCACCACTGCCACCGTCCATGCGCACACCATCGATGATATAGATCGGCGCATTGGATCGGCTCACCGAGTTGAGTCCACGAATGCGGATCTGGGCACCGGTGCCGCTCATATTGCCGGGAAGTACGGAAAGCCCAGGCGCCTTGGCTACCAGCAGATCGCCCATGTTGTGGATTGGCGTCTCCTGCACTCGCTGCGACACGTCGATCACCGAAACGGAGTTGCCGATCTCGGCTTTCCGCTGCACACCAGTGGCCGTCACCACGACTTCATCGAGCTTGACCGCCGTGGCGACCATGAGGAAGTCGAGGGACGCGGTGCCGCCAGCCGTGATCGTGACGGTTTTCTTCTGCTCGAGAAATCCAACACGCGACACGCGGATTTCGACGGCACCAGGCGGCACGCCACGGATCGTGTATCGTCCCTCGGCGCTTGTCATCGCGCCCAGCGTAGTGCCCATGACGACCACGCGCGTGTCCGAGAGCGGCAGGCCGACCCCCGTGGTGACACGCCCGGACAGCGTCGCCTGCTGCGCCGATGCGGCGGTCGTGCTGACGGTGAGCAATGCCAGCGTCGTGATGATGGAGCGCAATCGATTGCCGCGACTCCGTTGCCGGAAGTCCATGGGCGCCTCATTGGGAGGGGTGGGCGTACAGGGGAGGCCTACCGTGCCGGGCGCCAGATGCCAGGGGATGTCGCTCGGTCCCCAAAATTGTACGGTCCGTCCCTCCAGCCAGCAAGCAAGCCCGCCAGCGCTGCCGAGATGGCTACCGGATCCTGACGAGCAGCACCGCGCCGCTTCCTGCAAGCGTCCCAAACCGTTGGGTGGCATCGGTCGCGTTCAGATAGCGGATTTCCGCGATTTCACTCGGGCGCATGCGGCTCAATTCGCTGAGATTCAGCAGTGGGCCGCCATGGACGGAGATGTGGACAGTTCCGGCGCTGGCAATTCGAATGCTCCCGGCGCCTCGCGTCGCCAGGAATCGCGGGCGGAGCCGACGGACCGCTTCCAGGGCGTCTCCACCGCTGACGGAAGGATCGGAGAGTTCCCGCGCCGTGATGACATCGGATCCGCGAGACGCCGTGTTCGAAGAGACGGAATCATCGGGTTGGGGACGTCGCGCGCACCCGGCAGCGACCAACAACAGACCAACCGCAAAGACTCGCTTGCTCAGCATGTTGCCTCGCCGCAATGAGACGGCATTCAGTGCACTGGAAGCTGTCGGGCAAGAAACGCCAGCACGTTGCCGCCCATGATCCGACGCACATCGTCAGACGAAAATCCATCCTGCAGCAGACCGTCGGTCACCAGCCCCAGCGCCCGGGTGTCCCAAGGCTCGGTGGTGGCGCCGTCGAAGTCCGACCCGAGTGACACATGCTGGACACCCATCACGGTGACCGCGTGCCGTATGGCGCGCACGATGGATGGCACGGTCATTTCGCACACCGCGCCATCCCAGTAGCCAATCCCCACCAGACCGCCGTTCGCGGCAATCGCGCGCAACTGATCATCGGTGAGATTGCGTGGACCGGGACAGGTGGCGGCGACGCCGCCATGGGAGACCACCACTGGTCGCGTCGCCATCGCCAGCACATCGAGCTTCATCTGCGGCGACGTATGTGCGAGATCGACGATGATGCCACGGTGCTCCATGCGACGCACGACCTCGCGACCAAAGGGCGTGAGACCGGCGTGGCTGACGCCGTGCGCACTGCCGCCCAACTCGTTGTCAAAGAAGTGCGTGAGCCCCATCATGCGGAACCCGGCCTCGAACAACGTGTCGACGTTGGCGAGATTTCCGTCGAGTGCGTGGAGTCCTTCGATTGCCAGCAATCCGCCGACCAATGTTGGCGCGGTGGCGCGGCGTCGCGTGAATGCCGCCAGATCCGCTTGCGTTTCGATCACGGTGAGCATGCCTTTCGAGCGCCTCGCCGCATCATGCAGGCGATCAGCCTGATGCAGTGCCCGCGCCCGCAGGCTCCGCCACGTGGCGATTGGCCACCGTTGCGCGATGGCCAGGAGCAGGATGTTATCGGTTTCGTCAGTGTTGTGATCGTAGTTGATGCCGCGCGGTGTCTTCGTCACGACCGAGAACACCTGCAGCGCCACATTGCCGTCCTGCAGGCGGGGCACGTCCACATGACCACGCGTGGCGCGCGCGAGTGGATCGCGCGCCCACAGCAGCTGATCGGCATGCAGATCGGCCACGAAGAGTGTTCGATGGAGCGCCAGCCCTGCCGCCGATGGCGCCGGTGGCGTTGTCGTGAGCACGCGATTCATGTCCCCGTCGACTTTGCCAGGCACCACGGCGAACGCCGCGACCACCAGCACGACCACTAACACCAGCACTCGCCGACCACGCGTAGCCATCAGCGGAGACCGCGCGGCATCGGCTGCCCATTCATCTCGCGGGGATTCGCACGTCCCGCGTCCGCGGTGCGGTCTCTCAGGTCGCCGCACCGGTCGAGCACCCCCTCCGAACGCGGATCGATGGTGTCGGAGAGCGCGAACCCATCAACCTGCAGCGTGTCGGCCCGTGTTCGCGCGGCGCTCCAGGAACGCTCACACTGCGCGCGCACCCGGTCGATGGCCGCCAGACGGTCAAGCCCGCGCTGCGTGGCAGTGGAAAGCGCCCGCCATCCCGCAAGGGCGATGATCACGGCAATCGCTGATCCGATCAGCGCCTTGGTTCGGAAAGCCCGGGACTCCACATCGTTGATCATGGGTCTCGTCTCCTAGACCGCACCAAGTGCGACCGCGAAATCGTTCCGCAGGTCACGCACGTCTTCCAGCCCGATCGACAGTCGCACAAATCCCTCGCTCACCGCGTCCGCGCCCCACCGCGCCCGTCGTTCCGCGCTGGTGTGAATACCGCCAAAGCTGGTCGCTTCAAACACCAGCGCCGATGCCGCGAAGAATCGTTCGACCGACTCACGGTCGGCCAGTTCGAATCCGATCACGGGTCCAAACATCGTCATCTGTTTCGACGCCGTCGCAAACGCCGGATCGGACCGCAGCCCCGGATACCGGACGCGCGACACTTTGGGGTGCGCCGCCAGGTACGCCGCAATTTCCAGTGCCGATGCGCACTGTTGCGACAGGCGCACGGACAGCGTGCCCAACGAGCGATGCGCAAGCCACACTTCCATGGGTCCGGGAATCGTACCCATCCGGGTGCGATAGGTCCGTACGGTCTCCGCCCACAGTGGATCTTTGGTGGCCACATGGCCGAGGACGAGATCGGCGTGGCCCGTCATGGCCTTGGTGTCGGACACGATGGCGAAGTCCGCCCCCAAGGCCAAGGGGCGCTGCCCCAACGGTGTCGCCGTGGTGTTGTCCACCGCGACCAGCGCGCCGGCAGCATGCGCCGCCTCGCAGAGTCGGGCAATGTCGCACACATCGAGCTCGGGATTCGTGGGCGACTCCAACCACAACAATCGGGCGCCCTGCAGGAGCGCGCGCTGCGCGTCATTCGCCGTTGGTGCCGAGACCACTTCGATCCCCATCGGCGCAAAATGCTCGGTGGCGATGAGTCGCGTGGTGTAGTAGCTCTCCGCCGGCATCACCAGTTTGTCGCCGGGCTTGAGGACCGTCGCCAGCACGGCGGCGCTGGCGGCCATGCCCGACGGAAACAAGACGGCCGGTCCGCCCTCCAGCGTCTCCAGCGCCTGCTCATACAACTGCCACGTGGGATTGTGGAATCGTCCGTACGTGAATGCGGAATCCGCCGGATTGCCGGGCGTGTGGTACGGCGCGGCAAACGTGGGTCCGGGAAGATACGGGGCGCCAGCCTGCCTGGGCGGCAATCCCGCATGCACTACCTTCGTGCCATCGTGCCATGCGTGGCGCACGTCGTGGTCCGCGCTCATATGGCCCGGTAGTCCGGTAACGGCTCCACCAACGCCGGAATGCTGAGCGTCTTCGCGGTCGCACTATCGCCGGTCATCAACCGCCGATGATAGTCGATCTGTCCCAGGTGATACGACGCGTGACAGGCCAGATGCATCAGGAAGACATCGGTGCGCAACCGCGTGGCCATCACGGCGTGCGGATACTCAACGTCCAGTTGCGCGAGGTCGAGTGTGCTCAGCGCACGCATCACCTGAATCTCCGCATCAGCCAGCTCGAGCGTGACGTCGGCGCGCGACAAGCCGGTGGCGGTGAACTCCCGCTCGCGATCGCGCACGTACTCGCTGCCGCCAAGCACCGAACTAATGAATCCGCGCAGGTTGCCAGCCAGATGGAGCGCCAGCGTACCTCCGGAATTCGAGATGCTAGGCGCAGTGCGCCACAGCGACGCGTCGTCGGGATAGGCCGTGACTTCACGCTGGAGCGCGGCCAGGTCGCGCAGCAGTAATCGCAGTACTGTGTCGCGCAGCACATCGCGGGAATCCATGGACTCGTCTCCTGAGATTGCCTGAATCAACGACGTCAAACCGTCGCTGGAAACTCGGCGCCATCCAACGCGCGCGCTTCATCGATCAGCATGACCGGAATGCCATCCAGCACGTCATACACGAGCTGACAACTGCGACAGATCAACACTTCCGACGGACTCAGGCGATAGTCCAACGCGCCCTTGCACTTCGGGCACACGAGAATCTTGAGCAACTCAGGTGATACGGTCATGTCAGGCTCCTGTCGGACGAAACGCAGCAGGCGCGTCCGAGGTCGTCTCGAAACGCGGTCCACCAATGAGATCGATGCAATAGGGAATAGCGGCGAACACGGCGCCAAGACATTCCTCGATGGCCGCCGGCTTGCCTGGCAGATTGAGAATCAGTGAGCCTCCGCGCGTCCCCGCCAGTTGTCGTGACAGAATAGCCGTGGGAACCGTTCTCACCGATACGGCGCGCATCTGTTCGCCGAATCCGGGCAACAGCCGATCGCACACCGCCACCGTAGCCTCAGGTGTCACGTCGCGCGGCGCGGGTCCGGTGCCACCAGTGGTCACGATGAACGCGCAATGCACGTCGTCAGCCAGCTCTCGCAGGGTCGCCTCAACGAGCGGTTGCTCATCGGCAATCACGCGAATCACCGGTTTCCACGCGCTGCCAATCCAGCGTTCGAGCACCGAGACAATGGCCGGTCCCGAACGATCCTCATAGATCCCGGCGCTGGCGCGATCGGAAATGGTCACCACGCCTATGGGATACGCGGCCGGATGAGCGGAAATGGGCATGACTGGAAGCTAGTATCTCCGGCAGCGCGCTACACCCCCTTCACCACGCCGAGCACATCCGTCAGCATCCACCATGCCCCAACCCCCAGCATCGCCACAGGAATGACATAGCGCACCATGGAGACAAGCACCGTGCGCGGGATCCCCGGCTCGCCAAACTGTTCCAACAGCGCGCCGCGTTTCAGGAACCATCCCGCCGTAAGCACCGTGAGCAGGGCGCCAAGCGTCTGCATGCCCGATCCAAAGGTCAGGTCCCACGTTACGAAGATGTCGAGGTTGAGCATTGGCACCAGCGATACGATCCACACGATGAGTGCCATGAACCACACCGCACGGCGACGCGTGAGTCGCGTGTTGTCCACCACGCCGGCAATGAGAACTTCGAACGCCGCGACATCCGACAGATAGGCCGCGCCGAACAGACCGAGAAAAAAGAGCAGTCCGAAAAACGCGCCGCCCGGCATCTGCGCAAACACGCGGGGAATGGTGTCGAACAAGAGTCGCGGTCCCGACGCCGGCTCCATGCCAAATGCGAATACCGCCGGGAAAATGACCAGACCGGCCATGATGCCGGCGGCGGTGTCGCCAAACACGGTCCAGCCAGCGCTCCCACGCAACGGCTCACCATCACCGAGATACGACCCGTACGTCACCATGAACGTGCCACCCAACGACAACGAGAAGATGGCCTGCCCCATGGCCGCTACCATCACGCTCGGCGTAAGGTCGTGCCATTCAAACTTGCCGAGGTACCACTGGAGTCCAGCGCCGGCCCCGGGCAGCGTGACCGCACGCACGATGAGAATGAGCAGAATGACATACAACGTGGGCATGATAATCTGACTCGAACGCTCAATACCGGCGCGCAGTCCGCGGTCAAGCACGATCGCGCAAGACACAATCACCACACTGGTGCACGCCACCTGCAGCGCGAATGACGTGAGATCGAACCCCGATTGCGGTGGCAGAATGGCGGCAGCATTCAACGTCATACCACCCATGGCGATCAGTTCGCCCAACGCGAAATACAGCACCCATCCCACCACATTCGTGTAATACGCTGTCGCCGCGACAACCACACAGAACAATGCGCCGCCCACGAATCGTCCACCGGGTAACCCACCGCGCTCAAACGCCCCCAGCGTTCCGCGTCGCGTGGCGCGCCCCAGTGACCACTCGGCCATCAACGCCGGAATGCCAATTACGACGGCGACGAATATGTAAAACATCACGAACGCCGCGCCGCCAAACTTCCCCACGAGATACGGGAAGCGCCACACGTTGCCCAAGCCCACCGCCACGCCCACCATCGTGAGGATCGTGCCAAGTCGTGACGCGAATGTCGCACGCGATTCAGAGGCGCGTGATTCAGTCATGGGCGCAGCACGTCGGCCAGCGCATCCAGCGCGCGATCGATTTCATGTTCAGTGTTGTAGAAGTGAGGCGCCAGCCGAATGGCCGGCCCGCGCGCCGAGGCAATGAATCCGCGGTCGCGCATGGCATGTTCCGCTGCATGCGCATCGGCGCACCCGAATGCCGTGGTCGGTGTTTTCGGCGCGTCGTGACCGGGGCCAAGAATGGTCAGTCCACGCTCGTGCGCGCCGTCAATCAGGCGCCGTGAAAGGTGCTGCGTCCACTCGTGAATGGGTTGCGCGCCAATCTGCTGCAGCCACTCCAGTGATGCACGACTCACATAGGCACTGAACAGCGCGGGCGTGCCGCCATCAAAGCGCGACGCGTTGGGCGACCAATCCAAGTGCGTGGCATCGAAGGCAAACGGATTCACCCGCCCAAACCAACCGGTGATCAGTGGTTCGAGTCGCTCGATCAGTGCGCGCTTCACGTACAGGAACGCGATGCCCGGTGTCCCCATGAGATACTTCAGCGTGCCCGACGCCACCATGTCGAGATCCATGGCGCGCACGTCAATGGGCACGGCGCCCATCGACTGGTACGCGTCCACATACGTGAGCGCGCCGCGGGCGTGCGCCAGTTGCGTGATCGCGGCGACATCCTGCACGAGGCCGGTTTGATAGTACGCATGCGCCGCCGACACCACTGCGGTATGCTCGTCAATCGCCTCAGCGTACGACGCCAGCGGTATCTCGCCGTTCGCGAACTGCACCCAGCGCACCGTCGCACCGCGCGCCTGTTGTGCCAACCACACGTGCCCTACGGTCGGAAACTCGGCACCGCTGGCCACAATCACGTTGCGACCGTCGTCGAAGCGCAGCGCGGTCGCGATCACCGACGTGGCATGCGAAACCGACGAGACCACGGCCACGTCATCGGCTGACGCATTGATGAGCGCGGCGAAGACGCTACGCGCCGCTTCGACCTCTTGCATCCACCCATCCCAATCCATGCCGTGCCGGTTCCACGAATCGAGATACCGATCGGCGGCCGCGCGCGAGATGTCGGTGAGCGGCGCCTGCGAGCAGTTGTTGAGCGGTACGGTATGCGCGAGCAACGGAATCTGCGCGCGCAGCGTCGCGAGATCGTAGCCAGGTACGGTCATGGTGGGTGCGAGCGAATGAGGACGTGACATTGCGGTCAGAACATGACACCGGGAACCGCCGCGCGCAGGGGTGCGCGCCGATAATCTGCGGGCTACAATACCGAACGCCCCATGCGCCGCAGGTGCGGCAATCTCGCTCCCGGCGCGCGCGCCGCTCTCACTACTCCCCCATGCCTGTTTCGATCGACTCCTCGCGGGTCATCTACGATGCACTCACGTCGGCGGGAGTTACCCTCATCTCGGCGCTCCCCGAGACATGGCTGGTGCATCTCATTCGCCTGGCCGATGACGACCCCGCCATGACGCTGGTGCGATTGGCCAAGGAGGAAGAGGGCGTGGGCATCTCTACCGGCGCGCATCTGGCCGGCGTCAAATCGGTCATGCTGATGCAGAACCACGGATTTCTGCAGTCGGTGAACGGCATTGTCTCGTGCGCCCAGTTGTATCGTATTCCGCTGCTCATGCTCATCTCGCATCGCGGATGGTTTGGCGAACGCGACCCGTGGCAAACCGAAGGTGGATTGGTGACCAAGCCGGTGTTGGATGCTCTACGCATTCCCTACGAATCACTCGATACGCGAGACCAGGTGCCCAGCCGTATCGCCAAAGCCATGACGCTCGCGTATTCCGCGAATCGTCCAGTGGCCTTGTTGCTGGGACGCGACCTGATGTGGGAGGAGGCATGAAGCGCCTTGACGCGTTGCGCGAAGTGTACGATCGGCCGGCCGACACCGTGGTGGTCACAATCATGGGCGCCGTGGCTGCCGAACTGCAGTCGCTGGGTCATCGCGAGAATTTCTTTTACCTGCAACACGCGATGGGGTTGGCGTCGTCGGTGGGACTGGGAATCGCCCTTGGCAAACCCGGCACGCGCGTGATTGTGTTTGATGGCGATGGATCCGTGTTGATGAATCTTGGCGGGCTCACGACGCTCGCCCGCTATCGTCCCGCGAACTTGTTGCACGTGGTGTTTGACAACGAGTCGCTGCTGTCGGTGGGCGGTTTCCCGACGGCCACGGCCACGGGGACCGACCTGGCGGGTATGGCGTTGTCGGCTGGCGTGCCGCGCACCGCCACGGTTCGTACGATTGAGGAATTCTCGTTGGCATTCGACGCGGCGATTGCCTCGCACGAACTCACAACGCTGGTGGCGAAAGTCGACGCCGAGGGTCCCAGCGGATACGTGACCGATCTCGCCCTGCTCGAGAATCGTTTTCAGTTTGCCCGTCACCTTCGAACCCGCTCGTAATACGTCGCAGCACCGTCATCTATCGCGCTGGTCAACCGCCGGAGAACTCGTGTCGCACACACTGCAGCAACTCGTGCTCGATCTCGCGCAGGGGCGCATTGAAGTGGTGGATCTCACCATTCCGCTGGGCGCCGACACGCAGGTGATTGGACTCCCACCCATGTTCGCGCCGTCACCGGGCGTGACTATGGACGTCATCTCCCGGTACGACGACAAGGGGCCCGCGTGGTACTGGAACACCATCACCATGGGCGAGCACACCGGCACGCACTTTGACGCGCCGGTGCATTGGGTCACGGGAAAGGATCTGCCGCACAACGCCACGGACACCATTCCGCCGGGACACTTCATCGGACCCGCGTGCGTGATCGATGTGTCGAAGGAATGCGCAGCGAACGCCGACTTTCTGCTCACGCCGGAACACCTCGCCACGTGGGAGCGGACACATGGCCGGATTCCTGCCGGAGCCTGGGTGTTGCTGCGCACTGACTGGAGCAAACGGACCGGTGCCGACTTCATGAACATCGACGAACACGGTCCCCACACGCCGGGCTTTCACCAGCTCACGTCGGAACTCCTCGCTACCGACCGTGATGTACTGGGCGTGGGCGTGGAAACCATCGGCACGGACGCCGGTCAGGCCGGCATGTTCACACCGCCGTTTCCCAATCACACCATCATGCACGGCCACGGCAAAGTCGGACTCGCGTCGCTGTGCAATCTCGATTCACTGCCCGCCGTTGGCAGCGTGGTCATCGCCGCACCACTCAAATTGGTGAACGGCAGCGGCAGTCCATTACGAGTGCTGGCGTTGATAGAGAAGGGACTACGACGTAGCGAGTAAGAGACTACTTCCTGCTCTTGTACTGCCTACGCCCCTACTTCGTTCTCTCCTCTCCCCAACACCACCGCTGCCGTCAGGTCACCCGTCACGTTCGCGGTGGTACGAAACATGTCGGGGATCGTATCGACACCCAGCATGATGCCCGCCCCCTCAATCGGCAGTCCTGCCGCCATGAGCACTGGCACCATGGCGATAATGGTGCCACCCGGAATGCCGGGTACCGAGAATGACACAATGACCGCCGTGACCGCGATGGTGGCCAGTTGCGCCGGCCCCAATGAGATCCCGTAGAGATGCGCGATGAACACAATGGGTACGGTTTGTCCGACGCCGGCACCAATGCGAAACGTGGCGGTCAACAGCGGCACGAGAAATCCGGCAATTTGCGGCGGCAGCGCCAGCGTATCCCGGGTGGCCGTGATCATGGCCGGCAGCGCCGCTAACGACGAACGTCCGCTGAACGCCATGGCCTGTGCCGGCAATGCGGCCCGCGCAAACGTGCGCAGTTTCATGCGGCCGCCAATCACCGCGACCGGATACAACAGCACAATCAGCACGGTGGTGAGCACGGACACCACCGCGATGTACGTCGCCAATGCGCCAGCGGCACTGAGTCCCATGCGCGCGGCCAGCGGCACGGCCAACGCGAACACCCCCATGGGCGCCAGCGTCAGCACCCAGCGTACCAGCGTGATCGAGGCGTCGAGAATGCCCTCAAAGAACCGCACCACCGACGCGCGCCGCCGGGTCTCGATGTGCGACAGCGCGACACCAAACGCAATGGAGAAGATGATGAGCGGCAACATCGCCCCATCGGCAGCCGATTTGATTGGATTGGCAGGCACCAGATCAACAAGCCACTGACCAAACGAGGGCATCGTGCCCGCTGTCTTGACCCCGGCGCTTGCACTCGCTCGCAGCGCCGCAGACGCCGCCGGGTCGATGGACAGCATCGAAAACGCCGGTCCGGCAGCCAGCACGCCCAGCGAACACGCAATGGCCAGACTCACCAGCATGAACACCAAGGCGCGACCGCCCAATCGCCCGATGGTGCGCGTGTCCGGCGCCGATGTCACGCCCACGATCAGGCTCGATACCACGAGCGGAATGATCGTCATGCGAATGGCGTTGATGAACAGCGTGCCCAGCGGCTCGACCCACTGTGCGAGTGTGGTGAGCATCGCGCTGTCGGCGACAGAAACGCCGACGCCGAGCGCGAGCCCGGCAACGAGCGCGACAAGAACCCGCATGGTGAGCGACATCAGGCCAAACTACGCGTCCGACCGGCCCCGCGCGATTGCGACCCGACCCGCCACAGATCAAACGCCCGACGCGACGTCAGCGCCGGTGTATAGCCGAACACGCGCTTGAGACGGTCGTTGTGCAACACCGGCCGATATCGCAGGAAGTCCACCTGTTCCGGACCATAGCGCGACAGCCCCAGCGGACGGGCAACCGCCAGCGCCGCGCGCAACAGCCACGCGGGCAGTGTCAGCAATGGTTTGCCCAGCAATGCCGCAATCTCCCCGATGGTGAGCGCGCCGTCGCCAGCGACATTGAACACACCCACCACCGGCGAATCCACCGCACGTACCAGACACGCCACAACGTCCGCGTCGTGCACAAACACAAATGGCGAATCCGACCCGCGAATGGCGAGCAAGCGCGACCGTTCGAACAGCGCCGTGATCTGATTATTGACCGTCGCGCCCAGGATGGTGCCCACGCGAAAGACCACCTGTTTGAGCGCCGGAAACCGCGCGCGGTACTCAGCCAGCATCTCTTCAACGAGTCGCTTGTGCCAGCTGTAGGCGAACGATTCGTTGCCACGAATCGGCGCGTCCTCACTGATCCGGGCGGGGTTGTCCGCGTGATAGCCGTACGCCGCGCCGCTGGACGTGACCACAATGCGTTGCACGCCGGCCGCCACGCAGGCCTCGAGTACACGCTGTGTGCCCGTCACATCCACCGAATACTCGAATGTGCGCGTGCTCCCCTTCGGCGGCGTGACAATGGACGCCAGATGCACCACGCAGGTGACGCCGAACGAACGCAGCACATCCGCGAGTCCGTCATCACGCACGTCATGCTGCACGAATCTCACGCCGGCGGGCAGCGCGGTGGCCGCCCGAATGTCAGCCGCCACCACAATCCCCACGTGCCCCTCCCCGCGCCGCGCCGCCAATTCGGCGATCAGCAAGCGGCCGAGATACCCGGAAGCGCCGGTTACCAGCACGTTGGCGAGGGCGGAATCAGTCATGGTTTCAGGGGATCGGCGACGGAAGAAAGCGAAGGCACTTGAATCGCAGAAGAGTTCACACATCCGATATCTGGCTTCCGGCTTCTCATCTCCGCCATCGCCGTTATCGCCGCTATCGCCGTTCACCTAGGTACCGCGACAACGGTTATGAGAACCAGGTATCTGCCACCAGAGGACGGCCCCCGGTTCCATCATCACACGGCAACCGGTCGCCGCGACCAATAGGTGGCCAACGACAACCCCGCCACCACATGCCAGATCCCCCACCACGCCGCGACAATCGCCATGCCCCCCAACCCGCCAAAGAACGTGAACACCAGAATCAATCCCAACCCCGAGTTCTGAATGCCCACCTCAAAACTCACTGCACGCCGGTCGCGTTCAGCGAGTCCCAGCATGGCCGCCGTCCAATAGCCCACCGTCAGCGCCGTGGCATTGTGCAGAAACACCGCAAACACCACGCGTCGCACGTACGTCACGAAGTACGCCCAGTTCCCGGCCAATGCCGCAATCAGAAACAGCGCGAACACCGCGATGGACAGCCGCTTGAGCGGCACACGTATTCGGTCGGCAACCCGCGGCCACTTTCGCGCAATGATCAGTCCCGCGGCAATCGGCAGCCCTAACAACACGAAGATCGTCACGAACATTTCCAGCGGATCCACCGCGACATCGCGCAGGAGCGCACGCGTGGGAGCGTACTGTGCGCCCCAGAAACGCAGCACCAGCGGTGTCATCACCACGGACAGCACGGTGGACGTCGAACTGATGCTCACCGACAGCGCCGTGTTGCCGCCAGCCAGATGCACCAGAAAATTCGAGATATTCCCCGCCGGACAACTGGCAATGAGCATCATCCCCAAGGCAATGCTTGGCGCCGGCCGGATGATCGTCACCAACAGAAACGTGAACGCGGGAAACACGAGATAGTGGCCGAATAATCCGATCAACACCGGTCGCGGATTGGCCAGCACGCGTTTGAAGTCGTCGGTGCGCATATCCAACGCCACGCCAAACATCACGATCCCCAGGATCGCATTCAGCAGATGCAGCGTGTTGGCGCTGAAGTTGAGCCGAACCGCATCGAGCCCATTCACTTCCCCTTCGGCTCCTGATGCATGGCCTTGAAGTGAATCAGCCCCGGCGCCCACATGTGCACCGTGGGATTCACGTCCACGTGAATAACCGTGGGGCCCTCACGACCCAGCGCACGCTCAATCGCCGAACGCAGGGCGTCGGGATCATTCACACGATCACCGGACGCGCCCATCGCCATGGCCACCTTCGCGAAATCGATCTCACCGAAATCCGTCCACATGGTTTCGTGGTCATCGAGTCGCTTCTTGATGAGCATCTTGAGCGGCCGCAACGCAATGGACTGCGTCATCTTCACCATGCCCCACTGCTTGTCGCACAGCACCAGCCATACGATGCGCAGGTTGTGGCGTACCGCCGTCTCGATTTCCTGCGGATGCATGCCCGCCGCGCCGTCACCAATAATGCAAGCCACCGGCCTCTCAGGCACGGCCACGGCAGCCCCAACGGCCTGCCCCATGCCCGCACCCAGCATACCCATTTTCATGGTGCTCAACATGCGCGCGGGGGGTTGGGCATGCGAATAGAACATGCTCCACACCGCCGTATTGCCGCCGTCGGCCACCAGCGGGCTGCCGCTCGGGAAAAGTTCACGCACCAACGCCGCCGCATGCGCCGAATGCATGGGCGACTGGCGGTTCGTTAGCGCACCATCAAGTGTGGCCTGATAGCGCCGGATATGGTCACGGTATTTCGCCATGTGCGCGCGACGCCGGTCCAGCGACAGCTCGCCGCGACGCGACTGCAGTCGGCCCAACAGCGCCATGAGAAAGGCGCCAACATCCGCCTGCACCGCGATATCCACCGGCCGGTTGGCGCCAATAATCGCGTCGTCAAGGTCCACCTGAATGGTGGTCTGCTCGCTGGGCACCCGCCAATACGGTGCCTTGCCCCACCAATCGGTTTCCCCCACGCGCGAACCCAATATGAGCATGACATCAGCGTCGTTGCGCGCGAGCGTGTTGAGCTTGACATGCGTCATGGGAAGCGCCAGCGGCGAATCTTCATCAAACACGCCACGGGCCGCCCAACTCGTGGTCACCGGTGACTCCAGCAGGTCGGCCACCGCGCGCAGCGACTCGTGGGCCTGCGCATGAATCACCCCACTCCCGGCATGAATCACCGGGAGCTGCGCGCGCAACAGCACATCGGCCGCCCGCTCCACATCGCCGGCATCCGCGGCCGGTGGCGTGGTGCGCCGATACTGCGACGGCTTCCAGATTGCCACATCCGCCTTCACCTCGGCGTTCATGAGATTCTCGGGCACATCGAGGTGCACCACGCCCGGTCGCCCATCCCAGCACGCCCGCAGCGCCGCACGCAGGAGTTCCGGAATGCGTTCGAAGCTGGGCACGGCGCAGCTGAACTTCGCAAACGATCCCACCACGCGTTGCTGATCAAATCCCTGATACGTGCCGGTACGCATGGGATACATGGCCCCGTGCGGCGCGCGCTGGAAATGCACAGCACGCGATTGCCCTCCGTTTGCTCGACGACAAGGCCAGGCAGGATGTTGGCAACACCCGGGCCGTTGCTGGCCATGCACACGCCAAGTCGGCCGGTACACCGCGCGTACGCCGCCGCCGCGTGGGCTGCACTCGCCTCATGCCGAGGCGTAATCAGCCGAATGCCCAGCTTGTGCAGGGCGGCATAGAATCCGAAATACGTGCCGTCAATGATGCCGAAGACGACCTCGACACCTTCCGCCTGCAGCATGCGCGCCAGAACTTCACCGCCCGTCGTGCTCATGGATTCTCCGCGAGAGTGAATCCAATATGCGGCTCAAGCGCGCCGTTCGTCAGTCACGCCAAATACCGGTCATCCGCATCGCAACTACCTGGGAATCATCCCCACACACGTCGCCGGCGGCGCCGGTTCCGCTGCCCCGTAATGTGACATGGTGAGCGCCGCCGGCTGCGCACCGTTCGCCAGCGTGAGCACAAAAAAGTGACTGTACGTCGCGTCGCAGATATCCGGCAACGAAGGCCCGCCCAGCGCCTTGATGATCGCCGTCGTGGTATTGCTGTGTCCAACTACCAGCACCACGCCCTGCTGCTTGCGCACCGCCGCCGCCACGGCCGCGACGTGCGCCGCACCGCCACCGTCCAGCGAAATCACCTGCGGTGCGACCCCGGTTTGCGCCGCCACCACATCCGCGGTGAGCCCCGTGCGCTGACGCGAGGACACGAAGATCGCCGTTGGCGGTGAGGCCTTGAGCGCCTGCGCCAACGCGGCCGCCCGCTCGCGTCCAAGGTCACTCAGTGGCGGATCGTCTCCCGGCACCGCCGCTTTCTCGGCGTGACGCACGAGAATCACCAGGGACGGCCCGGACTGCGCCAACACACGAACCGGCGCGAGCCCCGACAACATCACCAGTGAGGCCACCACCATCGAAAACACAAACCGTCGCGACATCACCGTCATCATCCACCTCGGGGAATCAACCGGTCTTCCAGCAAACGCCGCACACGCGGCCAATCGTCATCCGTGATACCGTAGTACACCGAATCGCGCACATACCCATCGCGCACCAGCATGTGTCGACGCAGCACCCCTTCGCGCACCGCGCCGATCCCCTCCAGTGCGCGCTGCGACTGCGTATTGCGCAAATCGGTTTTGTACTGCACGCGCAACGCGCCAAGCACGTCAAACAGGTGCGTCATCTGCAACAGCTTCGCCTCGGTGTTCACCGGCGAACGCTGAAACGACGGCGTCACCCACGTCGCGCCAATTTCCACGCGACGGTGCGCACGCTCGATATCCATCCAGCGCGTCGACCCCACCACCGCACCACTCGCGCGATCCACAATAGCGAACGGCACCTGCAACCCCGCCGCCAGCAACTCGGCGGCCTGCGCGAGATACGCCGTCACGACCGCCTCAGAATCGAGCGGCACCTGCGCCGTCACCCGCCACAGACTTTCGTGATGACCCGCCGCCAACAATCCTGCGGCATGCGCGACGCCCAGCGGTTCGAGTCGCACATGCCGTCCCTCCAGCGTAACCGGAACCGGCGTGAACGGCACCAGCCAGGTCACGCGAACGCAGCGCCGGCGGCGTCCCAGTTGAGCGCGCCCAGCACCGCATCCAGATAATCCGCGCGACGGTTCTGATACTTGAGGTAGTAGGCATGCTCCCACACATCCACGCCAACCACCGGTCGCTGACCGTCAAACAACGGACAGTCCTGATTGGCACTGCCTCGCACACTCAGCTTGCCACCGCCGTCACGCATGAGCCACGACCAGCCCGATCCGAACTGTCCCAACCCGGCCGCCTTGAGCGCCGCCGTGCACGCCGCGAGTGACCCGAAGTCACGGATGATTGCTGCCGCCAGCGCGCCGCTCGGCGCCTTCGCGCCACCCGGTGCCAGCAGCGTCCAGTACAACGCGTGATTCGCGTGACCACCACCGTTGTTGCGCACGGCCGTTCGCACGCCGTCGGGCAGCGCCGCGAGCCCGGCCAGCAACTCGCGCAACGTGCGCCCTTGCAGCGCCGGTTGCGTTTCGAGTGCCTTGTTGAGATTCGTCACGTACGTCGCGTGGTGCTTGTCGTGATGAATGGACATGGTCTGCGCATCAACCGTTGGCTCGACCGCATTCTCCGCGTAGCCCAGCGGCGGCAAGACAAAGGGATACTTCTGCGCCAGCACATCATCCGCCAGCGTCAACGGCGACGCAATCGGCGACGCGAACCCCGGGTGCGCATCAAGCCCTGACAGCACCGTCAGTCCGGCCGCAGCACCCGCCGAGGTGCGAAGAAATCGACGACGATCCATGTGAGCAACGACCTCTGAATTGAAGGGCGACCGACTCAAGGCTGAGTCAGGAATGTCCGGTTGCACCTCGAAGTGTAACACCGTACTGTCTCCTCGCCAGAATTGCCCGCCCCGCACCAGTGAGGAGCCTTGAGCAAACTCGACAATGCACCACCCCCGCGCCCCATCGGCGCGGTGCTTGCCGTCGTCACGGCGGTCTGCGTCGCGCTCGCGCTGTGGCTGTTCCCCAAGGCCCAGCCCACCATCGCGCTCAAGCAGGAGCTGACGCGCGAATCGGCCATCGAGCGTGCGCGCACCTTTGCGACCGCACATGCGCTCCCGATTGCCAACGCCGAAGTGGCGGTGCGTTTTTCTCAGGATGGTGAGGCACAGACCTTCATCGAGCTCGAGGCGGGCGGGAAGGACACGGTCAACGTCGAGGTCAATCGCCGCGATGTGGCGCTGTTCACCTGGACGGTACGATTCTTTCGGCACGGCGATCCGCGCGAGGTGCGAGTCACCCTCTCGCCTGACGGGCACGTCATAGGCTTCCGCAACACGCTGGCCCAGGCGGACACGCGCGCGGCACTCGACTCCGCGGGCGCGTACGCCTACGCCGATTCGCTCCGCATCGCCTGGCTCGGTCTCTCCGCCACCGCGTGGAAGCCAGTGGCCACGTCGGTGGAAACGGTACAACCCAGCAAACGTCTCGATCGGACCATCACCTGGGAGCGCACCGATCGTACACTCGGCGCGGCACCGCTTCGCCTTGATGTCGTGGTGCGCGGTGACCTCGCCGGTGGTGCTCGGCAGTATGTGAAGATCCCCGAGCCGTTCCGGCGCCGCTATGCGGAACGACGAGCGGACAACGACCTGTATGCGTTGATCGCGTCGCTGTTCGTCCCGATCTTCGCGCTGTTCGGCATCGCGGCATTGGTTGGTGCTCGCAAGCGTGGACTCATACGTTGGCGTCCGGCGCTCATTGTCGGGAGCGTGATGGGCCTGGTGATGGCATTGGCCCAGTTGAACGAGATCCCCGGCAGCTACTTCCAATACGACACCGCGCTCCCTCCGGGAACGTTTCTCGCCCAGCAATGGCTCGCCGCCCTCGTGATTGGAATCGGCATGTGCGTGGTGAGCACGATCCTGCTGGCCACCGGTGAACTGCTTACGCGCGAGGCCTTCCCGGAACAGTTCGACTGGTGGCAAACCGCGCGACACGCCGGGACGCGTCCAATTGCCTTGCGTCTGCTTGGCGGCTACACACTCGCCGCCTTCGGTCTCGCCTACGTCTCCATCTTTTATCTCACGGTGGAACGTGGCCTGGGTTGGTGGTCCCCGAGTTCGCTGCTCGATGATCCCAACCAGATCGCCTCCCCGTTTCCGTGGCTGTCGGCTGTGGCCACATCCCTGCAAGCCGGCGTACTGGAAGAAGTGTTATTCCGCGCGATTCCGCTCGCATTGATTGCGCGCGCCGTCGCCAACAAGTCGTGGCGCATGCAGGCGCTGACCGCTGGTGTCGTGCTCACCGCGTTGGTGTTTGGATTTGCCCACGCCAACTATCCGTCGTTCCCGGCGTACGCGCGCGGCGTGGAACTGTTCGCCGAAGCAGTGCTTTGGGCTGTGCTGTATCTGCGCGTGGGACTCGTGCCCACCGTCGTCGGACACTTCACCTACGATCTCACGCTGTTCGGACTGTTTGCCGCCGCCGGTGATGCACCCGCCTATCGCGTCACGTTGGCCGTGGTGATCGTGGTGGCCGCGATCCCCGCGCTGCTTGTGGCGCGCAAGGCATGGCGCACGCGCGGCCTGGTGACCGCCGCACCAGACAGCGCGCGCTTCAGCGCGTGGCAGCCAATGCCCATGCTGGTCACGGCGGAAATGCCGATCGCAACGGCCGCGCCCATCACGGGTCCCGGATGGATCGCGGCACTGGCCGCGGTGGCCGCACTTGTTGCCGGACTCTGGCCCACCGCGCAACCCGCGCCGCCGCGTTTCACCGCCACGCGCGCGCAAGCCGTCGCCACCGCCGACTCCGTGCTGCGCACACTTGACGCGATACCAACCGAGTGGACCCGACTCGTGGACGCGTCGTCGGAAAGTTGGCCCACCGAACGACGATTTCTCGCGCAGCATGATTCCACCAAGCAGCTCGCGTCACGCGTGTCGCGCAACTGGCTGCATGGTGGTTCATGGGATGTGCGTTACGTACACACCACCGGCACCGTCGCCGAGCGCACGGAGTCGTGGAACGTGGTGCTGGGCGCAGACGGACGGCCGCATACCTGGAGCCATGTGCTGGCCGACAGCGCGCCTGCGCCAACGATCTCGCGTGACAGCGCGGAACGCGCCGCGCGCGCGGCGCTCATCGCCGCCGGTGCATCACCCACCGCGCTGGTGCTGCTGTCCGCCACTGAAACCGCGCGACCGGCGCGTCACGACGTGGAGTTCGACTTCACCGATACATCCATCCTGCTGCCGGCGAACGCGTCGCTGCGGCGCTCCGCCACCGTAAGCGGTGACAAAGTCACGCGCCTCGGCCATCTCCTGTTCCTGCCAGAAACGTGGAAGCGCGAAGATGCCGCTCGATCATCAACGCGCAGTATCATGGCGGCCGGTCCCGTGCTCGCACTCGTACTGCTGGGCATTGTCGGGTTGGTGCGATTCATGCGCCGCCCGCCACACCTGGCCGCGATGAAATGGCCGTCACGACGGACCATGATCACGCTGGTGTCGCTGGTCGGCGTGAGTATGGCCGTCCTCTCGGCCAACGATTGGCCGGCCATGATGCACGGGTGGGACACCGCATCACCGTTCAATCGGCATCAATGGACCTCGATGCTGACACTGCTTGGGGGCACCCTTGGTGCGGCGGCCGCGTGGGGCATGTGGTTAGCCACCGATGCAGCCCGTCGACGCATGGGTGTGCCAGTACGTGCGGTCAGCGCCCGCGATGCATGGCTGGTGGGTGCTGCGCTCGCACTGGGCCCCCGGCTGCCCGACGTGATTCCCGCGTTGCTCCTCCCGCACACGCCGTCACCGGTCGGCACCGTCCTCGATCAATTCATCCCGATCATCGGTCGCCTCACGGACGCCATTTCCAGCGCCCTGTTTCAGGCGCCGTTGTTCGTGCTGATCGCCGGGGCCCTGCTGGTCATCAAAGTGCCTGTCGCGCGTGTCGCGGCGCTGATCGTGGCCGCAGGTGCGCTCGGCCTGGTGTCGGCGTCGGCGGGAGCCCTTCTGACGAGCACGTGGCTCGCCCACGCCGCCGTCCACGCCACGTCGATGCTGCTCATGGCATTGGTGTTCTGGAAATTCGGGCGCTCGTCAATGGAGGCGTGGTTCATTGGTGCGTTGGTGTCGGGTACGCTCTCGCAGGTGGGCAGCGGTCTGGTCGCGGCAAGCATGACCGACCACCTCTCGCACATGCTCGCCGCTGCCTGTGCCATCGTGGTGGGCGTGGTGCTCACCAGGCGGCCGCGGAGTGCCACCACCCAAACCGCACCGGCGCGGTCGTAATCAGTATTTCGCCAGATACCGTTCCAGCTCCCACGTCGTCACCTGCTGGTTGTACTCGCTCCACTCCGCCCGCTTGGCCGCCAGGAAGTGCTGCGCGATATGCTCGCCAAGCGCGGCGGTCAAGACGTCGTCTCGCTCCAACTCGTCGCACGCCTCATTCAGGTCGTGCGGCAGGTCGTCCACTCGCAGCCGGCGGCGCTCGCGATACGACATCTCCCAGATGTTGGTGTTGATCGGTTCTCGCCAGTCCGCTTCCGTGGCCACACCATCGAGACCGGCGGCAAGCATCACCGTCAGCGCCAGATAGGGATTCGCGCTTGGATCGGGTGTGCGGAGTTCAAGCCGCGTGCCCGCGCCTCGTCGTTCAGGCACGCGAATCATCGGCGAGCGATTGCGCATGCTCCACGCCACATTCACCGGCGCCTCGAAACCCGGTACCAGCCGCTTGTACGAATTCACCAACGGATTCGTCACCGCGCACATGGCGCGGGCGTGCTTGAGCAAGCCGCCGATATAGTGCAGCGCCGTCCTGGACAATTCCCAGTCGCGCTGCGGATCCCAAAACGCATTCTGGCCGTTGCGAAACAGCGATTGATGCGCGTGCATGCCACTGCCGTTTTGTCCAAACACGGGCTTCGGCATGAACGACGCCACCAAGTCGAACTGCCGGGCCACCTGCTTCACAACGAATCGAAACGTGGCAATGTTGTCGGCCGTGCGCAGCGCATCCGCGTACCGGAAGTCAATCTCGTGCTGACCATGCGCCACTTCATGATGGGCCGCTTCCACCTCGAACCCCATCTGCTCCAGCGTATCGACAATCGCGCGGCGGGCGTCTTCACCCTGATCCATGGGCGCGAGATCGAAATAGCCGCCCACGTCGTGGGTGTCCGTCGCCGGACGACCATCAGGGGCTGGCTTGAACAGGAAGAACTCCGCCTCCATGCCGGCGTTCATCACGAATCCCTGCTCGGCCGCTCGCGCCACCTGTCGCTTCAGCACACCGCGCGGATCACCGGCAAACGGCGTCCCGTCAGGCATCGTCACATCGCAAATCACACGCGCCACGCGCGCCGATGGATCGCCCCACGGAAAGATCTGAAACGTGCCCAGATCGGGCACCAACAGCATGTCCGATTCCTCGACCCGCACAAAACCCTCGATGCTCGACCCGTCGAACATGATGTCGCCGTGCAAGGCCTTTCTGAATTGCGACGACGGAATCTCGACATTCTTGATGACGCCAAGAATGTCCGTGAACTGCAGGCGCAGATACCGGACCTGCTGCGCCTCCGCGAGTTCGAGGATGTCGCTCGCGGACGCGCCGATGAGATTGGATGGAACGAGGGAACGGCTGGGGGCTGGCACAGACGCGTGGGCTGGAGAGAAGGAATGTGGAATTGTAGCGTGGCCGCGGCGCGTCCCGCACGGGCAATCCCGTCGGGAGGCTCGGACCGGTACTATTCGCTCGTCATGACGCCATCGAATCTTCCTGGACCGGGCGCCCCGCACTCCGTTGCCCGCTTCTGTGCCGAATGCGGTGCCGCCCTGTCGGCGGGCGCACATTTCTGCCATCGCTGCGGCACACCTACAGCGCAGGGGCCGACCGACCTTCTCGCGCGCCCGGTGACAGTGGCGGCCGCACTGCCTTGGACACTCGCTGGCGTCGGACTGGTGGTGCTCGTCGCGCTGTTGGCGAATCGTGCGCCAACCGGGGGTGACACTCCAGCCAACCAACCCGGTATGGCCTCGCCTCCATTGGCGGGCTCAGGGACGACCGGAAGCCCGGCCGGGGGACAGCCGCCCGACATCGGCACCCTGACGCCCTCCGAACGAGCCAATCGTCTCTATGTCCGCGTGATGCAATACGCGGAGGCGGGCAAGAACGACTCCGTTGCCAGATTCGCGCCGATGGTGCTCGCTGCGCACCAAATGCTGCCCGTGCCGACCGTCGACGAGCGCTACCACTTTGGACGAGTCGCCGAGGTCGTCGGGACTCGCGAAATCGCCTCGGCGCAGGCGGACACGATTCTCAGGGACAATCCTTCGTCACTCCTGGGGCTGGTGCTGGCCGCCCGCGCCGCACGGCTCAACGGCGATGCGGTCGCCGCCAAGGCATTCGATCGGCGATTGCTCGCCGCGCTCGACCGGGAGCTCGCGACACAAAACGCCGATTACGACAATCATCGTGCTGAGATCGACCAGGCGGTCGCCGACGCGCGTCGACCCGACTGATGGGCCCGCCGGCCAACTGATTCGCTGGAGAATCTGTTCGACGCTTGACGTGGAGAGCGTCTCTATGTACTAGGTGTACCCATATACAGGTGCCATTCGTATTGGACTCGGCACCCGAACGAAACCGGCCGGAATCGCAGCACCCTCGGGGACTGTGTGTGACGTGCCATCCGCGGCGATCGCCGTTGGAATCCAGATCTACACCAGTGGAGGAGGCAGTCATGCCGCGAGGCGATGAAAAGTCCGAGGAACTGCAGTTCATCGACGAAGACATGGGTGATCTGCGCGGCGGCTACGGCGGATCGTCCTATGACGATGACGAAGAGGATGATGGGTACGGGTTGCCCTCGGACGACAGCGACAGCCTGTGGGACAGCGCTGACGATGACGACGACGATGACGATGACGACGATTCGGATGGCTTCGAAGACGAGGTAATCGACGACGAAGAGGACGAGGAAGACATGTTTGGCGGTTCGATGCCGCGCCGCGGTCCCGGACGTCCTCCCAAGAATCCTGGCGCACCGAAGCCGGCACCCAAGCCAAAGGCGCCGCCCATGCCGAAGGTCGAGGCCCCCGCGCCGCCACCACCAGCACCTGCCGCTCCTGCTCCAGCGCCGAAACCGGTGGTCGCGCCCAAAGCACCGGCAGCGAAGAAGGCACCGATGGCAGCGCCCGTGGCGGCCGCACCGAAAGCGGCCGCACCGAAAGCAGCTGCTCCAAAGGTGAGTGCGCCGTCCAAGTCATCCGCTCCAGTCAAGAAGGCGGCCGCTCCCGCAAAGAAGGCCACTACGGCAAAGAAGGCGGCCCCGGCCAAGAAACCGATGACGCCCACGAAGGCCGCTCCAGCGAAGAAGGCGGCACCGGCCAAGAAGGCGGCACCGGCCAAGAAGGCGGCTCCGGCCAAGAAGGCGGCTCCGGCGAAGAAGGCGGCTCCGGCCAAGAAGGCGGCTCCGGCCAAGAAGGCGCCTCCCCAAAAGGCCGCAGCGAAGAAGGCCGCACCAAAGAAGGCTGCACCAAAGAAGCCCAGCAAGAAGAGCGGACGTCGATAGCAGGGTGTGCCTGGCGTGCGGTTCGAACAGGGGCGCGGTCTACCGCGCCCCTGTTCGCATCTGCCAGCCGGCGTAAGTTGCAGAGGTGCGTCACCCCGATTCGCAAACCGCGATGCTGAACAGCCCACCCCTCGCTCGGCGGGTGCTGGACGCGTTGCCGATGACCATCTGGTCGGTGGATCTGGATGGCCGGATCACCGCGACGAATCGGTCGTGGTCGCAATTCGCGTTCGAGAACGGCGCCCCGGGCCTCGCGGAGGAGTCGGCCGTACTGGGCCGCTCCGTATTTGAAAGTGTCGCCGACGGCGAGTCGCGCAGCCAGATCGAGCGCGCGATGACCCTGCTTCGCACACACCGCGTGCGGGTGGTGCGCTGGGAATTCCCGTGCAGTTCGCCCGACGAGGAGCGCGTCTTTCTCATGCAGGTCACCGCGCTCCGGGAGGGCAGCGAAGTCTCCGGATTCGTCTTCTGTACGGTGGATATCACCCAGAGTCATCGGTCGCGCGAAGCGCTCATCAACACGGGGATCGCGCTGGCTGAAGCCATCGCGCTGGATCAGGTCTACGAAGAAGTCGCGCTGCAATTGCGCCGGGCAGTTCCGTCTACCGGTTTCGTCATTGCGCTGGCCGACGACGAGACGGCCGAGTTTTGCATCAGTCATCAACAGGGCTACGCGGAGTCCAGCCCCACTGTCCCGTCGCTGGCGCATCGCCTCAGACGCACATGGCTTGAAGCGCTCGCCACTGGACATGTCGTGCGAGCACACTCCGCTGTCGGTCTTGAGATCACCGCGCCCCTCTTGAGCTCTGAGGGTGTGCTGGGCGCAATCACCCTGTGCGCGGAACCCATCGAGTCAGCGCAGATGCTCGAGGAGGCCGAGCGCGTTCTGTCCGTCATCGCCGCACAAACTGCGGTGGCAATCGAACGAGCCTGGCTGGTTCGCCGGGTCGAACAGAAGCGCCGACTGGAGGCAATCGGAGAAGTGGCGGCCGGTATCGCGCATGAGTTGCGGAACCCGCTGTTTGGAATTTCCTCGGCGGCCCAGCTGTTGCGATTTCGAGCGCGCGAAGACCCCGTGGTCGAGAAGAACGTCGGTCGCATTCTGCGGGAGGTCGAACGTCTCAATCGCATGGTCACCTCTCTGCTCGAGTTCGGAAGACCGAACGCCGCACACCTGATATCCGCAGATCCTGAGCGCGTCTGGGACGAGATCCTCGAGGGCGAACGGGCCCGCCTCGACGCGAAGCGCCTTGAATTGCGCCGGAGCCGATCCTCGCCATCGGTTCGCTGCTTTCTCGACGCCGAGCAGTTGGGACAGGTGTTTCGCAACATCCTCGCCAACGCCTGCGATGCCGCGCCGGAGGGCTCCCAGCTGACACTCGCTTCACAGCTCTCCCCGAGCGGAGGGTGGAGGTGCCGTTTGAACAACGGCGGACCTTCGATCGCCCTTGATGTGCTCCCGCACGTATTTGAGTTCTTCTACTCGACCAAAAGCGGCGGTACCGGAATCGGACTCGCGCTGTGCCAACGCATCATGGAGGAACACGGAGGTACCATCGGCATTGAGAGCGTGCCTGAGTCCGGCACGACTCTCACCCTCACGCTGCCACCGGCTCCCGCGTCATGACCCTGTCCGTCCTGGTGGTGGACGACGACGAGTCGATTCGTACGACACTCGTTGAGTTCTTTGTCAGTCTTGGTCACACCGTGCGCGGCGCGGGCACGGCGTCGGAGGGGCGGCGCCTGGCTCAGGAGCATGCTCCGGACGTCGTCCTTCTCGACTTACGCTTGCCAGACGCCAACGGTCTGGTGGCGATGACGGCGTTCAAAGCGGATGATCCCGACGTCGCCGTGATCCTGTTGACCGGCTTCGCCGACGTTCGAACGGCCGTGCAAGCCATGCATGAAGGGGCCTCTGACGTCCTCGAAAAACCGATCGATCTTCAGACCCTGGCGGCAGCGGTACTCCGGTCAGCCGAGCCCGGACGCCTGCGGCAGGAGGTCTCAATACTTCGCGCGCAATCGCGACCGCCATCTGGCGTATCAGATCCGACGGTGTTCGATCCGACAATCGAGCAACTGGTCGAACTGGCGGCCCGGAATTCTGATGCTCCTGTCCTGCTGCAGGGCGAGACCGGCACGGGTAAGGGGCATATCGCCAGATTGATTCATGATCGTTCGTCTAAGAACGCATTGCCATTTATCGAGATCAATTGCGCCTCACTTTCCTCGACATTTTTTGAAAGCGAGTTGTTTGGTCACGAACGAGGTGCTTTTACTGATGCGCGCGCAGCCAAGCGCGGATTGTTGGAAATTGCCGGCGACGGTTCGATCTTCCTTGATGAAGTCGCGGAGATGGCGCCAGACGTGCAGCCTCGATTCCTCAAGGTACTGGAGGATCGGACTTTTCGCCGCCTGGGTGGCACGACTGTGCTTCATGCAGGGGCACGGATCATCGTGGCCACCAATCAGCCGCTGCCGCAGGCGGTCGCGAACGGCCGCTTCCGGGCCGATCTCTTTTACCGACTCCAGGTACTGACCTTGACGGTGCCTCCGTTGCGGGAGCGGGTCGGCGACATCCTGCCGCTGGCGAGGGCGTTTCTCCCGCGTGGTGCGAGATTGGGCCAAAGTGCAGAGGATATCCTTCGACGCTACGATTGGCCGGGCAACGTTCGCGAGCTCAAGAATACCATCTGGCGAGCGGCAATCCTCGCTGATGGCGCAGAAATTCATTCCGGGCATCTTGGGTTGTTCGTAAGCGAACCACTACCGGCGCCAGAACCGTTAAGTCAGCGTGAAATGGCGAGCGAATCGATGCGGGACGTCGAGCGAGGAGCGATTCGCCACGCGTTGTCAGTGACCGGGGGCAATCGATCGAAGGCCGCACTTCGACTTGGGATTGCGCGATCAACGCTGCTGGAGAAGATCAAGCGCTTTGGCCTGTGACCGACTTCCGGTGACCGATTTTCGCTCACTGCAAACGAATATCGACCGACATTCAGACATTTCGGCCCTTTAATGATCGCATTGAGACATCACTAAACGATTGACTGACAACAGATTGCGATTTTTTCCTGGTTGTGGCCTGGTTCTCGCAAACCGTTTTGCCATGGTCTCAGACACTCAAGGCAAGAAGTTCGTGCTCGTCGTGGAAGACGAGCCATCGATCCGCGACATTCTCGTCGAACTATTCGAGGTCGACAGCAATACCGTCGTCGCGGCCGAGTACCTCCCGGAAGCGCTGGAGAAGCTTCGTGTTCAGCGCTTTGACCTGGTGGTCACCGACCTGCGGCTGGGCGGCAAGCGGGATGGCGGCCTGCAGGTGATGGCGCTGGCGGGGATGCTGTCACCCGATGCAACCGTCCTCGCGTTGACGGCCTACCCGGACGATTCAAACCGCCAGGCCTCCTTCCGCCTGGGCGCCCTGCATTTTCTCGAAAAGCCGGTGGATCTGGCGATCATCGCTGAGCACGCCATGACGGCTGGCGTCCGTACCGCGCTGACGGTGGACGGGCGCGAGTAGCGATTCGCGTTCGCCGATACCAAGCGGCGCGTCACTTCGCACTCGACTGTCCGTTCCGCTCGCCGTGTGGATCGCCGTGCCCGTATATTCCGCGTCCGATGGCCGAATCCCCAGTCCCACTTCTGCGCGCGCACGCGCGTCACGCTCCATGGAATGCCCGTGGGCTCGCCGCCCATGCGGCCGCCCTCGCTGACGCGGCCGGCATGAAGCCCACCAATGCGTCAGCGCGCGCCACACCAAGTGCGCGCGCGGTGCGATTCTATGTTGCCAACGGCCTGCTGGATCGACCCGAGGGTGCCGGTACGGCAGCGACCTACGGATATCGCCATCTCCTGCAGCTGTTGGCCATCAAGATCCGGCAACGCGAAGGCCAGACGCTGGACGCGATTCGCCTGGAAATGCGCGAGGTCACGGGTGATTCGCTCGAGCGGCGCGTCGCGCAGTCACTGGCACCCGCCTTGTCGTTGCAGATGGATCCGATCGTGCCCCGTGAAGGCGTCGCCATGTGGCGACGCCTTCCGATAGCTGACGGCATCGAGATCCACGTGCGTGACGACTCGCCGGCCGCGCGCGACGATGTGCTCGTGGCGATGCGCGACGCCTTGCGCCACGCGCTTGGTCGCTTTGATCTCGGCGGCTGAGCGCGCGCCACGCCCTTTGGTCCGCTGCCTGACACCAGCCGTGTCACCGCGGCACCTGGCCCTTTCACAACGCGACACTCATGACGTTTCGAGTACTGGTCACCGACGATGTCGATCCGGAAGGCGTGGCGTTGCTGCTCGCCGAGCCGGAACTGCTTGTCGATGAAGTCCCCACGCTCCCGCGCGATGAATTGCTGCGACGCATTGGCGACTATGACGCTATTGTCGGCCGCAGTGCCACCCGCATTTCGCCGGAACTGCTGCAGCACGCGACACGATTGAAGGTCGTGGGACGTGCCGGCGTGGGCGTC
This sequence comes from Gemmatimonadaceae bacterium, assembly GCA_016720905.1. Taxonomy (NCBI): domain Bacteria; kingdom Pseudomonadati; phylum Gemmatimonadota; class Gemmatimonadia; order Gemmatimonadales; family Gemmatimonadaceae; species Gemmatimonadaceae bacterium. Next base: position 70,297 of record JADKJT010000008.1, read on the forward strand.
GACAATATTGCGCTCGATGACGCCACAGCGCTCGGCATCGCCATCATCAACGCGCCCGCCGGCAACACGGTGGCCGTGGCAGAGCTGTTCTTCGGGGCGGTGATCGGTTTGCTGCGCGAACTGCCCAAGGCGGCGCGCATCATGGCCGACGGCGGTTGGGATCGCACCTCGTTCATGGGACGCGAACTCAAGGCCAAGACGCTGGGCATCGTGGGACTCGGGCGTATTGGCGGGGAGGTGGCGTCGCGCGCCCATGCGTTCGGGATGCAGGTGGTCGCCTACGACCCGTACATCGCCGACGAACGGTTCACCGCGTTGCGCGTGCGTCGCGCCGTGTCGCTCGACGCGCTGCTCGCCGAATGCAATATCCTCACGGTCCATGTGCCGCTCACGGATGAAACGCGCGGCATGATCGGCAAACGTGAACTAGGGCGGCTCCCGTCGCGATCGGTGGTGGTCAACATGGCGCGGGGCGGGATCGTTGACGAAGCGGCACTCGTAGCGGCGCTCGAGACCGATCAACTGCGGGGAGCCGCGCTCGACGTGTTTGCGGCCGAGCCGCTGGCCGCAGATTCGCCATTGCGTCACGCACCCAATCTGGTGTTGACGCCCCACCTCGGCGCAAACACCGTCGAGGCGCAGCGCAACGTGTCGCGCGATGTCTGTCTGGCGGTGCGCGATGCGTTGCTGCACAAGGACCTGTCGCGCTCGATCAATGTCGCGGGAGCGAGTGCCGAATGGGGTGAGCTGCAGGGCGCGCTGCTGGTGGCCCGCCGCGCGGCGGCGGTGGCGCGGGCGGTGCTTGCCGATCAGGGAATGCGGGCGGTGCGGCGTGTGGCGCTGCGCGTGGGTCCCGACCTCGCGCACGGGACCAGTGCGTTGCTGGCCGCAGCGGCGGCAGGTGTACTGGAGGGCGTCATCGAGACTGATCGCCTCAACCTGATCAACGCGCGTAGTCTCGCGGAATCGCGCGGGCTGGAGTTGTCGGTTGGTGAATCCAACGATCTCGGGCATCCCCGCGCGATCGAGGTCGCAGTGTCCGGTGGTATGCAGCAGCTGGCTGTATCCGGCATCGCGCCCGAAGGGAGTACGCCGCGTCTGACGCGTATCGGCTCATTCCATGTTGACGTCAACCCGCGGCAGACGCTGCTCATCCTGACCAACAAGGACGTGCCTGGAGTGATTGGTCGGGTGGGTACGCTGCTTGGCGAGCGTCGGGTGAACATCGCCGAATACCATCAGGCCCGACTGGCGCAGGGTGGCGATGCGCTGGCGGCGATCTCGGTGGATGGCGCGGTGGACGAGGCGACGCGACAGGCGCTGCTCGGCCTGCCGGATATCGTTTCCGCCAGTATCGTGCAGTTCCGCGCCGAGTGACCGGTGGGTGATGTTCTGGCACGCGCATCGCGCGATCTGGATGTGCGTCGCGCGTACGCGCGCGATGCGTCGGGACTTGAGATGGTGGCCGATGCCGTGGCACGCCCCGCCGAACGCGGGGAAGTGGAGGAACTATTGCGTGACGCCTCCGCCACACGGACGGCCGTCACACCCGCTGGTGCGCAATCGAGTACCACGGGCGCATCGATTGTTGACCACGGCGTACTCCTGTCATTGCGCCGACTTGATAAACTGATCGATCTCGACCACACCGCGCGTACGATTCGTGTCGAGGCCGGGGTGCTGGTGGCGGACGTGCGTCGCGCGGCGGAAGCCGAGGGGCTGCTCTTCACACCGGACCCGACCAGCGAGGAGGAGTGCACGGTGGGCGGCGCCGTTACCTGCAACGCCTCTGGCGCCCGTTCACTGCGCTATGGCGCGACAGGACCGCACGTGCGTGCGCTCACGGTCGTGCTGGCGAACGGCGAGACCCGCGAGATTCGACGCCCGGCGCTTGAGAAGAACACCGTCGGGTATCCGATTGCCCACGATGAGGTGGAGTGGTTTGTCGGAAGCGAGGGGACGCTTGGCGTGATTGTGGCCGCCGAGTTCGCATTGCAACCATTGCCGATGCAGGTGCTGGGGCTTGCGATACCCTTCGCCACGGAAGCTGAGGCACTGGCCTTTGTGGTCGCCGCGCGGCGCGATGACGCGGTGCACGCGCGGTGCCTGGAATACTTCGATGCGCTGGCGTTCGATATCGCCCGACAAGCCGGTGGCGGCTCGACGTGGGCACCCGACTCGCGGGCCATGGTGTACGTGGAAGAAACCGGTGCGCACGAGGCGGACGAGGCCGAACTGCCATTGGACGCGTGGTTGTCGCTGGCGGAAGCATACCATGCCGACACGGGCGAGATCCGCGTGTATGATGCGCCTGCCGCGTTGCGCGAGGCGCGCCGTATTCGCCATGCAATCCCCGCCACGATGAACGAGCGTGGCGCCGCCTGCCGTGCAGCCGGTGGTCGCAAAGTGTCCACCGACTGGGCAGTGCCGTATCCACGTTTGGCCGACGCGTTGCATCGCGCACGGGCAATTGCCGACGCGCACGGGGTCGAGCAGGCGGTCGCCTATGGACACGCTGGCAATGGACATCCGCACCAGAACTTCATTGCCCATGATGCGGTGGAGTTGACGCGCATCGAGGCAGTGGTGGAGGCCACGCTGCGCGACGTGCTGGCGATGGGCGGAACGGTGGCGGCGGAACACGGGATCGGAAAACTCAAACGACGCTGGCTGCCGATGCAGGCGAGTGCATGGCAGGTGCGCGTCATGCACGCCCTGAAGCGCGAACTCGATCCGCTGGGCATTCTGGCGCCGGGAAACGTGCTGTGAGACGCCTCGCGAATGGCCTGCGCTACGCCACGGTGGTGTTTGATGTCGACTCCACGTTGGCGGCACTCGAAGGCATTGATTGGCTGGCGGAACAGCGCAGCCCGGAAGTGGCGCGAGCGTGCACCGACCTGACGGCACGGGCCATGGCCGGTGAGATGCCTCTTGAGGACGTGTACCTGTGGAGGGTGCAGGCCATCGCCCCCACGGCCGCAGAAATCGGGGCGCTGTCCGACGCCTATCGCGAGGCCGTGCAGCCCGGTGCCGTGGAGTTGATTGCGGCGTTGCGCGACGCAGGCTGCGCCGTGCACGTGCTGAGCGGTGGGCTCCGGGCCGCCTTGCTGCCGTTGGCACACGATCTGGGGGTCCCGTCCGATCAGGTGCATGCCGTGACCTTGGCGACCGATGCGTCGGGTCGATATGTCGCGCTTGATGGAGATCAGCCGTTGGCCACGCAGCTGGGCAAGGCCAAGGTGCTCGCCTCGCTGCAACTCGAGCGCCCGGTGGTGATGATTGGGGATGGCTCTACCGACGCCGCCGCGCGCGGAGTCACCGAGGGGTTCATTGCTTACACCGGTGTCGCGCGACGTCCCAGCGTGGTGGCGGTCGCCGATGCGGAAGCATCAAGTTTCGCGGCGCTGGCCCTTCTGCTCTTCAAGGTGATGCCATGACCGTTCCATCCACATTCGGCACATTCTTCCTTCCGGGCCCCACGGAAGTGCGGCGCCCGATTCTCGAATCCATGCTGGCGCCGATGCTGCCGCACCGCGGTGCGGTTTTCGAGGCGCTCTTTGCGCGCATTCAGGATGGGCTGCGTCCCATCTTTCGGACGTCGCGACCCGTGTACGTGTCCAGTTCCTCAGCGACGGGACTCATGGAGGCCGCCATTCGCGGCACGCCGCCCGGTCACATTCTGGCGCTCGTCAACGGGGCGTTCAGCGAACGCTTTGCCCAGATTGCGAGAGCGTGTGGGCGTGAGACCCATTTGCTGGTCTCGCCGTGGGGCCAGGTTGCCGACCTCGATATGGTGGAGAGCGCACTCAAGACGCGATCTTTCGCGGCCGTCACCGTGGTGCATTCGGAGACATCGACCGGAGCCCTGACCACGCTGCCGCCGCTGGTCGAACTGGCGCATCAGTACGATGCCGCCCTGCTGGTGGACTCCGTCACCGGCATCGCCGGTGTACCGGTGGAAACGGACGCCTGGGACATCGATTTCGTCCTCACCGGATCACAGAAAGCGCTGGCGCTGCCACCGGGACTGGCGTTCGGCGTGGCATCGGAACGCTTCATCGCGCAGGCAGCAGAGGGCGTCTCCCGTGGACTGTATTTCGACCTGCTGGAGTTCGAGCAGTACGTCCACAAGAACCAGACGCCCAATACACCCGCCCTGTCGCTGTTGTACGCCACCGCCGAACAGTGCGCGCACATCGCGGCGGAAACGGTCGAGGCACGCTGGCAACGGCATGCCGACATGGCGGCGATGACTCATGCGTGGGTGAACGACCTGGCCACCGAGACCGACCTGCCGTTCTCGGTGTTCGCCGCGCCGGGGCAGCGCTCAAGTACCGTGACCGCCATTGGGTTGCCCGACGTACTCACCGGTGACGCGGTCGTGAAGGCCGTTGCCAGGCGCGGCTTTGTCATTGGCGGAGGCTATGGACAGCTCAAGTCGCGCACGTTCCGCATTGGGCACATGGGTGATCATACGGTAGACGGCCTGTCGCGATGCCTCGCCGCATGCACCGATGCCGTGCACGAGTTGCTTTCAACGGAGCCCGGTTAAGATGCTCGATCTCGATTTCTCAGGCCGTCTGGTCGTCATCACGGGTGTCGGTCGCGCTGGCCAGGTGGGAGAGGCCATTGCGCTCGGCTTCGCGCAACGCGGCGCCACGCTGGCATTGCTCGATGTCCAACCGGCCGAAGCACAAGCCCGCGCCGCAACGCTTACCGCGCAGGGCTTCACCGCTACCGCGCACACGGTGAATCTGGCCGATAGCGCCGCCGCCGAGCAGGCCGCCGCCGAGGTCATCGCCGCGACGAACGAACAGTGCAATGGCGCCGTGCATGCCGTGATCTGCGTCGCCGGTGGTTTCGGCATGACTGGGCCACTCGACAGCACTGACCCCTCGGCATGGCACACGCAATTCACGATCAATCTCGACACCGCCTACAACACGACCCGCGCCTTCCTTCCCGCGGTTCGCGCCGCGAAAGGATCGTTCACGTACTTCGGCAGTGTCGCCGCGCTCCCCGGAGCCAAACCTGCCGGACTCGCGGCCTACGCGGCCGCCAAGAGCGGTGTGCTGGCCCTCATGCGCGCCGTGGCGGCCGATGAGCGCCAACACGGGGTGCGCTCCAATGCCATCGCCCCCACACAGGTGCGCACCGCCGCCAATATCACGGCGATCGGTGCCGACAAGGACTACGTCGACCGCGATTCCGTAGCCGATGTCGTGGCGTTTCTGGCCAGTCCGTTGGCCCGCAACATCTCCGGTCAGGTCATCACGATGGCCTGAACGCTGCTCGGATGCCCGATGAGCTGATTGGGCCGCCGATTGCGCGTAGTTGGTATGACAGTCCTCCAGCTCGCCCCACGGACCGTCCGGTCCATCGGTCTCCTGCTCCTGCTCACGGGGTGCGGCGGTGGCGGTGACCCGATAACGCCAGTTGTTGCACCGCCAGTAGTCACGCAGCCCGGACCACCGGCCTCGCTCACCCTCGTTTCGGGTGACGCGCAGTCGGCGACCATCGGCAGCGTGCTGCCCGTGAAGCTGTCGGTGCTGGTGAAGGATGCAGCCGGCACCGCACTCGCGGGTATCGCGGTCCAGTTCAGTGTCGATTCCGGTGGCGGCGTGCTCGCCACGACCGCAGCCTCGACAGGCAGTAATGGCGTGGCGGTCGCTGGCGATTGGACCCTCGGAAGTGCCGCTGGCGCACAGGTCGTGAGCGCACGCGTCAGCGCACTGTCACCCGTCAAGTTCCGCGCGCAGGCCATCGGTCCACTTCCGCAGATACTGTTTGACAAGGTGCCGGTCGGCACCAGTGGCGGCACGCTCGTCTATCGCCGCACAGGTGATCCGTTGGACGGACTGCAGATCGTGGTGCCATCAGGCGCGTATCCAACCAGCACGCCGTGGACGATTGTCGCCGACTCCACCATCAAGGTGCCACTGCCCGCTGACTTCACGCAGGTGGGGCCGGTGCTGGTGATCAACAACACGCAGGGGTATGCGGACAGCGTCATGACGCTCACCATGCCGATGCCACTCCCGGACGACGTCGCGATCGTGCCGTTCTACTACGACTCGGCCAGCAACACACTCGAAGGCATCCCGCTCGTGGACCGCAGCCCGACCACGGTCACACTCGCCACACGACATTTCTCCCGCGATCTGTTGGGACTGCCCGGCAATGTGTCGGAAACCAGCGCGCTGCGCACCGCGATGGCGTTGGGGTTCGGCGCAGTGAAAATCGTCTGGGTGAAGGCGCCAAAACTGAAACTCATCGGCACCTTCAACAGCACATTCCGGCCGGCCGTCGACAACTGGGAATTCGTGAACAACGGCGAATACATCTCGCCGGGCGGCATCTGCGAAGGCATGAGTATCTCGGCCATGTACTATCACTTCTTCCAGAAACTCGGAGGTAAGCCACCGCTCTATCGGCAGTTCGACCTCACGCTGGCCAACGTGCTGGACAATGTGCAGGGCATTCGGTTCTCCGGGTCCGTCCAGGGCGACTACTCGGCGCGATTCAAAAAGGGCATCAATCAGCTCCGGCGCCTGATCGATCTGGGGGTGGCGAATGGCACCAAGGTCGAGGACCTCACATCGACGTGGATTTTGATGACCCTCAAGTTGAGCAGTCGTCCGGTGCTGCTGGCAATACAAAATGCCGACGCTGGACACGCCGTGGTGGCGTACGCAGCCACTTTCAACGGCGTGCGCACCAACGTGTCCTTTGCCGATCCCAATTATCCCGAAATCAGCCGGACCATGGTGTTCGAGTCGGGCCGCCTGACGCCGGTGTCGATGTCGGTCAAGGCCGGCAAGCCCGATGAGTTCTATGACAAGGCGTACGCACTCTCGGTCACCGCCGAGGTGCCGTTGGTGGAGATCGATGCGCGCTTTGCTGAGTTCAAACAGCAGAAGGCCGGGGCCGATCGATATCCGGCATCGTATCGTGCGGAGTACTACGACAACCTCACCGAATCGTGGCTGCCGCTTCCCAGCACGCTGCTCACGACAGACGCGCAGCTCGAACTTCGGCACATCTGCACCAGCTGCCCCACCAAGACCACGGGCACCCCGCCGGAAATGCATCGCGTCGAACTGTGGGATGGCACTGGCGAGAACTCACTGGGCTCGGACGGCCTCACCACGAACAACGAAGGGACCACCAAATATTACGCGGTCCTGTCGGCATATACCGCCTCCGATCCTTCATCGCTGGGGTTCGTCGACGCGATTCCGTTCACGGTGGTATACCGTCCGTTCACGATCGACGACCCGCCGCTCAACTCCACTCTCGGGGATGTCGTGACCGTGACCGCCAATGCCGGAAACCTGGCGCCGGCCGGTTCGACCTTCACCTGGACGGTCGACGATGACACGCCCGCCGTGACCGGCACCAGCAAGACGTTCACGCACACATACCTCAAGGTTGGTCAAAACAGAGTGCGGGTGACGCTCAAGGACGACAAGGGCAAGGTGATTGCCCGCGCGTCGAAGATCGTGTTCATCGGTGTGAAGGTGACCATCACACAGTCGCCTGGCAATGCGACTCCCGGGAGTCCGGTCACATTCACGGCGGTCGTGCAGGGCGTCATTCGTCCCGTCGATGCGCCCTCGGTCAGGTATTCCTGGTCCATCGAGGGCCCAAGCCCATCCGTCGACGTGACCGGTCCGTCGCCGTCCATTCAGCACACGTTTCCCACCGGCGGGACATACAACGTGATCCTTGGGGTTTCAATCATCGCGGCGAACGGGGAATCGCTGTCGCTCGGATTCGTCGACGAATTTCCCGTGGTCTTGTCCAGCCCCCCGATGTGGCGACTCGATCAGTTCACGATCACCCAACGCACCTGTCCGGGCGCCTGCTCCGAAGTGTCGTTCTCACCGTTCGAGCAGCTCGCCATCACACCCGGCGAGGGGGTCATCTTCGCGTTCCCATTAGGGGTCACGCCATCGCTTGGTGTGTTGTATCCGACGCCGGGGGTATATCTGTCCGTCGCGCCTCGGGGACAAGGCGCGTCGCTCACCAAGTGGTCACCGACCACCGCCTTTTTCACCGAGTCGTTCGGCAACACGATCACCAGTCAACAGTGCGGAGGGCGTACGGTGCAGAACGCTTTCAGCTGGACCGGCACGAGCAGCACCGGCACCGTATCCGGCGCCTCCTCGCCAATCAATCAGAACCGCGCCTCGTACCGGTACACCATCCAGGCCACCAAGACCGGTAATACCATGGCCGGCACGATCACCATGGAAGAGCGCACGTGCCCAAGCGATGCCATTTTCTTCGCGTATACCGCGACGTTCCGAGGGCAGCTGATGCCGTAGCCAGCCGCGGCGACCACGCTTCTGCACCCCTCTGGGTGCCCCCTCCGGCTGGCGAATCACCTCGTGCTCGCTCACCTTTAGCACTTGATGACTCTCGCTGCGCGTCGTCGACCTGCCATCCGCGGAGTATTCCTCGATCGCTCGCTCGAGGAACTACCGCTCTTCCGTCTCAGTGATTCCGCCGACGACACGCCCGTGTCGTTCACGGCCGACAACGGCGGTCGCTGGCGCGTTATCCCCGCTCCCGGCGACCGGCTTCCCGGTACGTTCGATCAGGACGTGTACGTCGAGCTGTTGCATCGGTACAACGAAGCGGGATCGCCGGCCGATGGTGCGGTGTCGTTCACGCTGCATTCCTTTCTCCGCTCCATGGGTCGACGCGCTGACGGGCGCACCTACGAACAGCTGCGCGGAGCCCTCGCCCGGCTGGAGCGTACGACACTTGAGTCGGTTGGCGCCTATTGGTCGGCCTCCACCGGCCATGGCGATATCAGCTTCACGATCCTGAGTTCCGTCGCGGTGCAGCGCCGCCGCGTGGCCGATCGGGAGCAACTGCACTTGTTCGGCAACCTGGCCGCCGGAGAACCGGGGGATGCCCGGGTTATCCTATCACCAACGCTGCGCGCCAATCTGGCCGCGCGTCATACGGTATCCCTGTCATCGGTCCGGTATCACGCACTTTCGTCCCCGGTGGCACGCCGCCTGTACCGGATCCTTGAGGTTGCCAGGGCAGACGGGCGATTATCATGGCGGCTGACGCTGGAACGACTGGCCGAACAATTGCCGCTCACTCAACGTTATCCATCACACCTGCAGCGGGTCCTGCAGCCGGCGCACGAGATGCTGCTCAGCGCCGGATTGGTCCGTGACATAGGGATCCGGCAGTACGATCGGATCTGGCATGTGGATTACGTGTTGGGGACTCGGCCTCGGGATGAAACCTGACGGCCGCCCAAGTGTCTCTCTAGCAGCACTCTTCGCTTTTCCCTCCTTCAAGCCGCCGCATGACACGCACCCGTAAGGCCGCTGTCGCCAGCCTGTTGCTCCTCCCGCTCCTCGCCGGAGGCTTCGCCCTTCAGGCGAGAGCCACCCGTGGCGGCGCGCAGCTGCTCGATCAGGTCCTCACCTTCGTGGCCCTGCGCTACGTCGACACCCTCGACGCGCAGGCGCTGTACGAAAAGGCCGCGCGTGGCCTCGTGAAGGAACTCGCCGATCCGTACACCGAGCTCTTCACGCCCAAGCAGATGGCCGCGTTTTCGCGCAACACGGGCGGACGATACGCCGGCATTGGCATGCAGATCGTCAAACAGGGCGGCTATGTCACCATCGACAAGGTGTTCCCCAACACGCCCGCCGAGTCGCGGGGTGTGCAGGAAGGCGACCGCATTGTCGCCATCGACACGTTCCAGGCAGCTGGATGGTCAACGGAACAGGCGCAGGACAAACTGCTGGGGGAAGTGGGTACGGCGGTCACCGTGACGTTCGCACGGCCCGGCATGGCGCAGCCGCTCAAGCTGGATTTCAAGCGCGCGGAAATTCATGTGCCGGCCGTGGCGTTTCGCATGATGCTCGACGACCGCGTTGGGTACATCCCGCTCACCCGATTCAGCGAACAGACCACCTCGGACATCGCGGAGTCTGTGGTCGAGTTGCGCAAGAAGGGTGCAAAAGGCCTCGTGATCGATCTGCGCGGCAACCCGGGCGGCATTCTGGAAGAGGCGTTCGCGATGTCGAACCTGTTCCTCCCCAAGGGCAAGGAACTTCTCTCGGTGCGGGGACGAGGCGAGTATCAGAAGTTCGTCGCTGAACAGGAGCCCCTTGCATCGGATATCCCGTTGGTCGTGCTGGTTGATGGCGGTTCGGCATCAGCGTCCGAGATTGTCGCGGGTGCGCTGCAGGACTACGATCGCGCACTGGTGTTGGGCACGACGTCGTATGGCAAAGGTCTTGTGCAAAGCGTGTACAATCTCGACGGCGGTTATGCCCTCAAGATCACCACTGGCAAGTGGTATACGCCTTCGGGACGCTCCATCCAGAAAGAGCGCAAGTTCAACGCCGACGGGCAGTTCGTGGAAGTGATCTCGGATTCGGTCGAAAGCGACTCGGCGCGTAAAGCGCGTCCGATATTCAAGTCGGCGTCGGGACGGACGGTGTATGGTGGCGGCGCAATCACACCCGATCTCGTTGTGCCGGCTGACACGATCTCCAGCAAAGAGCAGGCGCTGGCCCGTCTCATGGCACCGCACTTCACCAAGTTCTTCAACGCGGTGGGCATGCTGGCCCAGGACCAGAAAGGCAAGATCAAGCCCGACTTCACGGCGAACGCGGCGTGGCGCGAAGATCTGTATCGTCGCCTCACGGCCGACTCCGTGAAGATCGACAAGGCCGTGTATGATGCCGGCGGTACGTGGGCTGACCGCTACATCGAAAGCCGCGTGGCCCGGGTGGCATTTGGCGACTCCACGGCCAAGCGTCATGAGCTCAAGGATGACAATCAGCTGCGCAAGGCGATGGATATGCTGCGGAAGAGCTCCACGCAGAAGGAGGTCTTTGCCGCGGCGGCGGCGGAGCCATCCAACAGCCGCCCGACGCTGGCCAAGAGCTCACGCGGCTCGAATTAGACCGCTTGGCATTTCGCAGTCAATAGGGAGAAATCCGGACGAGTTGGGTAATCGTCCGGATTGCCCCTCGCGCGAACCCCACCTAGCATAGGCGCATGCGCAAATTTGCCCCATTCCATACCGAACGCCGCGCTTTCGCGGCGTTCGTGGTTTCCGGCTCGCTCGTTGCACTGGCTGCCTGCGGTCGGTCCCCGTCAACGACCGCTGCCACTCCCGCCGCCCGCACGGCATTTGCGGCCGATAGCGGCGAGGTGCATCTGACCAATATCCGCCGCATCACCGATGGCGGTGAGAACGCCGAAGCGTATTGGAGCGCCGACGGCCAGTGGATCACATTCCAGTCCACACGTGACGGCCGGACCTGTGATCAGCAGTACACCATGCGCGCCGACGGGTCGGAACTGACCAAGGTGTCGGTCGGTGGCAAGACCACGTGCGGCTGGTTCCTGCCCGGTGCGAAACGACTGTTCTTTGGCGCCACGCACGCCGCCGACTCCGCCTGTCCGGTCAAGCCCGACCCCTCGAAAGGCTATGTATGGGGCATCGACCCGTTCGACATCTACACGGTGGGTCGTGATGGCAAGGATCTCAAACGGCTCACCAACTACGGCGTGTATACCGCCGAAGGCGTGCTTTCACCCGACGGTAAGCGCATCGTATTCACGTCCCTCAAGGGCGGCGACCTGGATATCTATACGATGAATGTCGATGGGACCGACGTGAAGCAGCTCACCACCACGCCGGGCTACGACGGCGGACCATGGTGGTCACCCGACGGGAAGAAAATCGTGTATCGCGCCTGGCATCCCACCAATCCCGATTCGCTGAAGGCCTATCGCGATTTGCTCAAGCAGCGGATGATCCGTCCGAACCGGATGGAACTGTTCGTGATGAACGCCGACGGATCCGATCAGAAGCAGATCACCAATCTTGGTGGCGCGAACTTCGGTCCGTCGTGGACGCCTGATGGCAAGCGAATCATCTTCTCGTCCAATCACCGGAATCCGCGCAGCCGTAATTTCGATCTGTTCCTTGTAGGCATGGACGGCACGGGGTTGGAGCGCATCACGACACACGAAGACTTCGACGGCTTTCCGATGTTCAGTCCCGATGGCAAGAAACTGATCTGGGCATCGAACCGGCATGATACGAAGCCAGGCGAAACGAACCTGTTTATTGCGGAGTGGAAGCCGTAGGGCTGTCTGCGTCACCGGCACGTCGTCGCCCAAGGTCTTCCGGATGCCGCCCACCCTGAAGCTCCGTGAACGCCAGATACTGACGCTGCTCGCCGACGGCCTGTCCGCACCCGGCATCGCCGCGCGCCTGTCCCTGTCGCCCGACACCGTCCGTTGGTACATCAAGCAACTGTATCGCGACCTGGACGTGTCGTCGCGCGCCGAGGCGATTCGCGTGGCAATGACGCGCGGACTGCTCGATGCACCGGTGCAGGCAGCGGCCGCGGTGGCCGTTACGCGATCGACGATTCGCTACGCCAACAATGCCGGCGTTCATATTGCCTTTCAGATCGTCGGCGACGGTCCGGTGGATCTGTTGTTCATGCACGGCTTCGTGTCACATCTCGACTTGGCGTGGGAAGAGCCAGAGTACACGGCGTTCTTTGAACACATTGGCCGATCGGCGCGAGTCATCCTGTTCGACAAACGCGGCGTGGGAGTGTCCGACCGGCATGTCGGTCCGTCTACGCTGGAGCAGACAGTGGCCGACGCGCGATGCGTGCTGGACGCGGCCGGCGCGAAACGCGCCTTTATCATGGGCACCTCGGAGGGCGGCGCGGCGGCGGTGCTGCTGGCCTCCATGTATCCGGAGCGCGTGCATGGGCTGATTCTCTCCAGTGCCTCGCCGTTCATTGGCGGGCATGGCACCGAGTTTCCATGGACAACAAGTGCGGCCACTCAGTTCGCGCCGCTGGAACCGGTCCCCCATCGATGGGGCGAACCGTGGGCGCTTGACCGCTTCGCACCATCGCGCGCGGAGAGTCTTGTGTTTCGCGAATGGTGGTCGCGCCTGCTCCGCGCCGCCACGAGTCCTTCGGTTGTCGAAACAGTCCTGACGAACGCGCGCGCGGTGGACATACGCGCACTCTTGCCGTCTATTGCCACACGCACACTGGTTGTGCATCGCGTGGGCGACCGATTGGTGCCACTGTCGGCGGGGCACTACTTCGCAACGCGGTTGCCCCATGCGCGATTGGTGGAGTTGCCAGGCAATGATCATGTGTATTTCGTGGACGGAGAGCTCCTGGCTCGCACAGTCACCGCGTATCTGCGGGAACCGGATGCCGCGCCTGATGTGCGTACGTGGATCGCCATCATCCTGTGCATGGCCGGAGCTGGCGCTCGGCTTGACGAGACCAAACGTGCGGTGCTGGAGTCGAACGGCGCGCGTTTCCTGCGGCAGTCCGACGCCGCGTGGACCGCCCTCTTTGAAGGACCGAGCACCGCCTTGCGTTGCGCCCGGCAACTGCGCGATCTGGGAACCGGTCGAGCGGGTGGCATGTCACTGCATGTCGGAGCGTGCTCCGTGACCGACGGCATACCAGTGGGCGCGGCGTTCACACGCGCCATGGAGACTGCGGCCGCGACCAAACCCGGAGAGATCGTTCTCACCGGCATGTTGCGCGACATCCTTGCCGGCGCCGATGTCAAAGTGGCGGTGCATTCCGTGGCGGCCGGAGATGCCGACGCGCCGCCTTCGGCTACGTGGGCACTGGTGGACTGAATTCCACCCGGTATTCACCACGCAATCGGGTGGTGCATGCCACCTGGCGGGCAGGCGAGGTTCTGGCCACACGGCTCACGCTCGAGCCCTTACCGCGAGGATCTCATGCGCTTTCCACTGTCCACCACCGCCCGGATGCTGCTCATGCTCTCTGCCACCACGATTGTCGCCGCCTGCAACGATGACACTACGGCGCCCGATGTCAGCGGACCGGTGTCTATTGCCATCACGCAATCGCTGACCGGTCAGACGACATCGGCCGGCGTGTTCTCCATGACCGGCGCGCGCGCCGATAGCGGCAGCACGACCGAAGAACTCACCTTTGGCGGTCCGCTGACGCAATCGCCGGTACCGCTGACATATGTTCGCACCCTGACCGGAAAACAAGGCACGCTGACGGTGCGCGGCAGTGCGACACTGACCTTCACCAGCCAGACAGCGGCGACGCTGGCGGGAAGTTGGACTGTCGAGAAGGGAACCGGTGTCTACGCCAATACCACGGGAACAGGGACGCTTGTCGGGGCGGCCTACTTCGCTGCGTCGCCACCTACGGGGACGCTGACGTATGCAGGGCGGTTGGAGCGTTAGAAGACGGGAGACGGGAGACGGGGAGACGGGAGACATCCAGCCGACCCGATGTCTCCCGTCTCCAGTCTCCAGTCTCCCGTCTTAACGCACCTTCAGGCTGCAACCGCGATTGCGGCCGACGCGGCCGGCGCCGCCTGCACCTCGATGCTCAGTTTGACCTCGTCACTCACCAGCAGGCCGCCCGCTTCAAGTGCGACGTTCCACACCAGTCCCCACTCCTTGCGCGAGATTTTTCCGTTCAGCGAAGCAGACACCTTTTTGTTGCCCCACGGGTCGGTGGCCGGTCCGCCGATTTCTCCGGTCAGCGTGATCGGGCGCGTTATGCCGCGCAACGTCAGCTCGCCTTCGGCCGTCGCGTCCTCGCCATTCCTGGTGAATCGCTTCAGCGCGAACGTCGCCGTGGGATAGGTCTCGACATCGAAAAAGTCGGCGCCCTTGAGATGACCGTCTCGCTGCTCGTTCCCTGAAAAGAGCGACGCCACATCGATCTCTACGGTGGCCCCCGTGACGGCACCGTTCTCCTCGTCAATCATTCCGGCGAACCGTCCGAACGTGCCCCGCACGGTCGAAATGCCAAGGTGCTTCACCGAGAACTGGACCTGGCTGTGTGTCGTGTCGATTTCCCACCGCATTGTCTGCTCCTGCCCGTTCGGGCGGCTCGTTTGATGCTACGTACGCAAGCATTGAAACGCCTGCGGATATCTCATAACTGAGAAACTTAGCAATCAAACACCATCTGTCAACCCGTTGCGGTTCAGGCCGAGGCGGCCTTCGATTCCGGCCGAACGACCGGCTTGGGCAGGGAAGCCGCGCTCAGGCCAAGGGTACGCAGCAGGTCAGCGGCGTGCACCTGCTCTTGCGTCGACAAACCAGACATCGCCTGTGTCAGGGTCTCGGCGTGTTCCTCGAAAATCGCGGCCGTGAGCTCGTCGCCACGCTGGGTCAGTGACGCATAGCGCGCCCGCCTATCGGTTGGGCAGTTCCGGCGCTCCACGAGCCCTTTGGCAGTCAGTCGATCAACCAGGAAGGTGATTCCGCCGCTGGAGACGAGGATGCGTCGCTGAACCTCCCCCAGCAGCATGGGCCCGCCATGATAGAGCGCCTCGAGGATCGCGAACTCGGCGAGCGTCAAACCGTGACGAGCGATGTCGGCAGCGGCGTGCTCGGCGATAGCCGAATGGGCTCGGGACATGATGACCCAGAGTCGCAGCGCGGCTGCCTGTTCCGGCGTGGCCTTCAGCGCGTGCGCGCCGGACGAGGATTCGGACTGGTGCGACTGGATGGGAGTGGACTCGGCACGCGGACGGCGGATTGTCATGAGTAGAAGCCTCTCAGGACTGTACCATCTGCGCAAGGGATTGAATGGACACTCCTGGTGGTCGACCTTTCGACCATGTCTCTTTTCGATCTTCGTAAAGCCTCGGTGGGTGACCGGGTTGAGCATGAATTCCTGATCCGTGATCGGTCCGAGAAGACCACGCGAGCCGGGCTTCCCTTTGTCGTTCTCACGCTGGCCAATCGCAGCGGGATCATCGACACGGCCCCGATCTGGTCCGAGAAGATCGAATGGGCCGCCGGTGCTGAGAAGGGCAAGGTCGTTCAGGTTATAGGCGACATCGGAGCGTTCGGGGACGAGGGGGCGCGTCGACGTCAGCTCCAGTTGAGCGCGCCCCTTCGCGTCCTGCAGGGCGATCAGTTCGACCCATCGGAGTTCCTGCCGCGCGTCGATATGGATTTCGAACGCCTCTGGGACGGCATCGACAAACTCCGTGGGGGAATCGTCGCGCCGTCGGTGCGCCGATCGGTCGACCTCTTCTTCGCGGACGATGCGTTTCGGGTGGTGTTTGAGCGCTCGCCAGCCTCGGTGAACGGGCACCATGCACAACTCGGCGGGCTGTTGCTTCACGTGCTCGAGGTCGCGTCCATCGCGCGGCACATCGCACGCACTGTTCGACACGTGAACGCTGATCTGGTGGTCGCCGGCGCGCTGCTGCACGACATCGGCAAGGTCGAGGCGTACGCGGTCGGACCCGAGGGATTTGCCCACACTGCCTCCGGCATGCTGCTAGGTCACGTGACATTGGGCGCGCTGATGTTCGATCGTCGCGTGACTGCGTCGGGAATCGCGCTGACCTCGGCGCAGCGCGATGAACTGCTTCATCTCATCTTGTCGCATCACGGTGCCCTTGAATTCGGCAGCCCAGTTCAGCCTATGACGCCGGAAGCAGAAATCGTGCATTGGGCAGACGAGGCGTCGGCCAAGGCCACCGACATGCTGGACGAGTTCGCCGACCCCGAACTGTTTCCGCTGGGAGGCACTGGCGAGTTGTCCGCCAAGCGCTCGTGGCGGCTGGGTCGCCGGCTGTGGCGGCGCCCCGTCGCCTGGGATTGAGGCAATTCCGGACTGGCATCACTAGGTAAACTTACTTAGAGGGTTACTTCGCATTCCCGATTCTTTGGTCCGACGCTGCACATCTATTCCAGGTCGGATTACCTTTCGCGAGTCGGCCACAGGTCCCTAGGTCGGCGCCCTTTACGCGAGGATTCAGGTCGTATGCGTAAGCCACGCCCCAACACGTACAACCCGGCTCAGGCGCTTCACCTCATCGCTGCCGACCGCACGGGTCTTCCCCTTAGCTGCCCCTCCTGTTCCGGACAGATTGATCGTGATCCGGTCTCCAGTCCGCCGCCGCCGCATTCGCACGTGACACTCAAGTGCAGCGGCTGTGGCAGACTGGCGCGCTACATCGCGGGCGTGAACTGAAGGGTGTCGCACCCTACCAGTTGATGGAACCCTGCTTGGTGGTGTCGACATCTTCCGCCTGGCCGGCCTTGAACAGAAAGGCATCCATGTTGCGCGTCAGAAATGTCCGCGCCTGGGGGTCCATCACGTTCAGCCCGTAGTGGTTGATCAGCATGGTTTGCTGCTTGAGCCAAAGCCCCCAGCAGTCCTTGCAGATCTCCGTGACGATTCGGGCGCCGATCGCGCCCGGGAACGGTGGCCGCTCAAATCCTTCGCGCGTTTGTCCACAGCGCGTGCATGCAACATCGGTCATGGTCCCACGGGTGAAAGCCGTTTGATGTGCGATCAGCGAACCGTGAAAGCTAGCCCTGTGCTGGTGGAGCGCCAACGGGTCTGAAGGCCGAGGAGGGCCAGGCGCGACACCGCGTTCACTCCGACGGTGCGGTCGCATGTTGTGCGAACCACGCGATCACCTGCTGCGCCACGGTGTCCTTGCAGTAGTCGGCCGAAATGATGTGGCCGCTCCCGGAAACCCATCGCTGGTCTTTGACAACACTGCCGAGCATTGCGAAATGCCGTTCAGCGTCTCGGCGTGTGATCCGGTTGTCCTCACGTGACTGGAGATACAAGGTGGGCGCCTTCACAGCGGCAAGCGCGTGTTCGGCCGCTCGGGCCACCTGGCGCAATGCGCTCATTGTCCGTGACGTGATGACACCGGCACCCAAGGCCTGTGCCTTGGCCTCCGGATCGTGCAGGGACCTCTCGCCGCCGGTGCCGATACGGTACGGGATGGCAACGTCCCACAACCACGACGTGATCACCTGAAACTGTATGCGCATCGGCATGCCGAGATATGGGGCAAGCAACACCAGCGCCGGGAGTTTGGGTTGGTGCGCCGCCAACAACACGGCCAGTGCGCCACCCATCGACTGACCACACACTACCACGTGGTGATGCGATGCATCCAGGTCCGCATACGCCTGGTCAACCGCCACGCGCCAGCGTGTCGCGCGAGCATCGCGGGCCATGTCGGCCAGGCTCACGCCGTGCCCGGGGAGACGCGGCACCGACACCGTCCAACCGGCGCGGTGCAACGCCATCGCCAGATACGACATCGACTGTGGCGTGTCGTTGAAGCCGTGCAACAGCAGCGCGGCGTGCGTTCCTGCGCCGGTCAGACGAATACTCTGTGCCCCGATCACGAGGCCGTCGGGACCGATGGTCAGCCGTCGCGCATGCCACCGTTCAATTCGGGCCCGCGACTCCCGGCGAAACGGCAGCCAATCCGCGACGCGCGTCAGCAGATCGACCAGCGCCGTCACCGATCAGTACCGAGGCACCGTCGGGTCAACCTGCAGACTCCAGGCGTCGATACCGCCCACGAGATTGTGCACTGTCGGAAACCCCTGCGCGCGCATGTAGTTGGCGGCCATCTCGCTGCGCATGCCATGATGACAGAGCACCACGTACTCCATGTCTCGTTCAAGACGATTGATGGCCGATGGGAGCGTCGAGAGTGGCACAAGCGTACTGTTTGGCACGCTCGCCAGGTCAAACTCCCACGGTTCACGCACATCGAGCACTACCAGCGCATCGCCACCGGTAAGGCGAGCGGCAAGGGCGACAACGTCTATATCGGCATGCGCGTCGGTCATGGCGTGGTGCTCATCTGGCTCAGCGGGTGATTGGGCACGCGACACGGTTGCGACGACGCCGCAGGTGGTGCACTCGGCGCGACGGGTGACGCGAATGGTTCGGCTTTCGTGTTCCAGCAGGTCCAGCAGCAGCATGCGGCCAACCAACGGTGTACCGATGCCGGCAATCCATTTGAGCGCCTCGGTGGCCTGATACAATCCCAGTACACCCGGCACGACGCCCAACACGCCCTCTTCGGCGCAGGTTGGCACTGAACCGGGAAGCGGTGCCGCCGGAAACAGGCAGCGATAACAGGGACCATCGGCCGCGGCAAAAACGCTGATCTGCCCCTCAAAGCGCGCCACGCTTCCATAGACGAACGGCACCCCCGCGCGCACGCAGGCATCGTTGATGGCGTAGCGTGCCGGAAAGTTATCCGTGGCGTCGATCACGACGTCGTGCCCCGCAATCAGTTCCGCTGCATTCTGCGCCGTCAGGCGCGTGTCGTGGATATGTACCGTCACGGAAGGATTGATGGCGCGCAGCCGCTCCGCTGCAACCACCACCTTGCTGCGACCGACATCCGAGGTCACGTACAGAAGTTGCCGATGGAGATTGGTGATATCGACCGCGTCGCGATCGACCAGCGTCAACGTGCCGACACCCGCCGCGGCCAGATACATGCTTGCCGGCGAGCCGAGGCCCCCGGCCCCGACAATGAGCACGCGAGCCGCCCCAAGTCGCTGTTGCGACTCGGGGCCAAAGCCCTTGAGGATCACCTGGCGGGCGTACCGCGCGTCCGAGTGCATGACTGCGTCGCTATCTGGTGGCCACGAGCTTCGCGGCCTGATCCATGAGATCGGCAGCGACGCCGAAGCGCTGTATCAGGTCGGCCAATTCGGCCGTCGTCGTCGCCCGATCACCGGCGCGAATCGCTTCATTCACGCCAGGGAAGTTCATGTTGGCGTAGCCGTTGTCGATGTCCGCCACATAGATCAGCGAACGGTACCACGGTCGACCTTTCAGTCCGCTCGATCGAGCAAACGCGCGTTCCACCTTGAGGAGAATGGTATTGGTGGCCAGCTGCGTCTGACGCGCGACCCCGCGGGCAAGTTCGGCGTCACGCGCAGTCGCGAATGCCTGCGCCGAGCGCTCGAGTCTGCCAATGGCAGCGGCGAGCGGTGTCGCAGCGGTGCTGTCCCATCCTTTTGCCGCCAGGCCTCGCGCAAGCGGCGCGACATAGCGGCGCATGGTGCGCGCGAACTCGACGTAGTCGTACGGCAGGATGTCCGCGTTGGCCACGCGCAGCGCCATGGCCGCGCCAATGCGCGCCGCCGTGGCGTGATAGAGAAAGCCCGGGTCACCAAATCGCTCCATCCACGCATGCGTGTCATAGGCCGAGTGGTACGTTCCCGCGGGTCCACCAAACCCCCATTCGGCAATCGGAATACCGAGGTGATTGTAGAATCCCGCGAAGTCGCTGCCGCCGCCGGGATCACCCATGGCCGGTTCCAGCGTGTCCGCGCGCAATCCACTGGCCGCGCGCCACGCATCGTACACGGTGCCTTTGCTCTTCGGATCGGGAACACTTTTCACCACATCGCGCAGCACGGCGCGCAATGACGGCGTGCCACCACCACCGAACGATGAACCCTGTGCCGCGACATCCTGATTGAAGTACGCGACTGCGCCCTTCTGCAACCGCAACGAATCGTCCTCGACGTACTCGGAACTCCCCACCAGCCCCCATTCCTCGGCGTCCCATGTGGCGAACACAATCGTTCGACGTGGGCGCGTGCCATTCCTGGCCATGTCCGACAATGCGCGCGCAGCTTCGAGAATACTGACTGTACCGCTGATGTTGTCGGCTGCGCCGGGTCCCCAACCATCGCGATGCCCGCCAATGTAGACGTATTCATCAGGGAAGTCGGTGCCGCGCAGATAGCCCAGCGTGTTATAGATGGCTTTGGTGCCGTTGGTGGCGGCGTCGGTCGTGACCTCCACGCGTACCCGCGTCGGGCCAGGGCCCACGTGGTAGCGCAGCGCCATCCCACCTTGCCAACCCGCTGGAATTGCCGTGCCACGAACCTGCGCCAGCAGCACCTGCGCGTTGGCCGCACTGATCGGCACGACGGGAATCATGGGAAGCACCGCCTGATCGAGCGGAATGCGTGGCGCGCCAGGCTTGCTGGCATATCCCGGTGTGAGCGGATCGCCAGCGCCGTTGTACACACTGCCCCGCTGCACGCCACGCATGGGACGCATGGGTCCTTCCGGATAGACGTCGCCGCGCGCGAATCCATCATCTGCCGGATCGGTATAGATCAGCGCCGCCACCGCGCCACGCTTCTCCGCTTCACGGGCCTTGATGCCGCGGAAGCTGCGACCATAGCGGGCGAGCACCACCTTCCCCTTCACCGAAACGCCCAGGGAATCGAGGGTCGCGTAGTCTTCAATCAACCCATAGTTCACGAACACCAACTCGCCGTCGCCGACCCCGGCGCCACTCGAGCCGTTCACCGTGGGATACTGCTTCAGTGCGGTGGCCGGATCGCCCGGCACGGGCGGCTCGCTCAAGTCGAGGGACAGCGGCGTGCGGCCGAGGCGAGTGATCTTCACACTGGTGGCATGCGGCAACCACACGTCGTATTGACGAAGTTCCGTCTCAAGCCCCATCGCCTTCATCTGCGCGATGACATAGTCGGCCGTGCGCTTCTGCGCCGGGGTGCCGGCCACATGCGGTTCTTTTGACAACGCGGCGGAGAGCGTCCTCGCGCGCGCCGGTACGGGTCCCCGAATGGCTTCCTGTTCGAGACGCCGCTGGGCCACCGCCGAGGTGGCGGAGTATCCTGGTGTGACTTGCGAGAACGATTGCGCGGCCACGAGTGGCAACGACAGGACCGCAGTGCGAATCGGTGAACAGCGCAGGAGAGAGCGCACGAGAGGAGTTCCGGGTCCGAGGCGAGAAGGGCGCGCGGTGATCCGCGCGGGCAGATCTCGGACTCTGCCGCACGGGCGGCGGCGGGGCAAGGGCGGTCAGTCCGCTTCGTACTCTTCAGCGGCCCGTTGCATTGCCTGCTGAAGCAGGGCCTCGCGATCGCCGTCGGCCGGTAGCGCGGTGGTCAGCGCAGCGAACTGACGGTGCATTTCGTCCTGAAGCTGCGCGTGTGTCGGTGCCTTGAGCCCCAGCTGGGCCAGCGCAAGCCGCGCCAGATCTCGCAGTTGCCGAACGGTCTCGTCATCCAGCGCCGCCAGTTCCGCCGGTGCCGCGCGCTCGGTACGAGGTGCCTTCTCGCGCCGACGCGACGGGGCCTCAAACAGCGCCCGTACCGGTGCCATCGTGACGACAAATGATCCCGGTGTGTGCTCCGCGAACCCGCTGATCACATTCCGCCGTCGCAACGACGGCAACAGCCGCACGATCGCCTCTCGCACCGGCGAATACCCGTCGATGCTCTGGTTGCCCCGACCCGTCACCACGAGCGCCTCGTTGGCGCCCTGCACCTGCAGCGTTCGAAGCCAGGCCTCCGTTTGCGTTGCGGCCTGCGCGGCCGTCGGTTGCTGGGCGCGCAGATTCAGTGTGCGCGTCGGTCCGAACCGGGCAGCATCGAATGCGCGACCGAGGGACGCGGATCCCGACTCGTCGCGACTCATCGTTTCGGCGGCACCGTCCGCGGCGCAGCACGGTCACGCAACGCTTCGGTCAACACGCGTCCATCCACCGGCTCAATCGGCGTGACATCGGTGACCGCTGCAATCGTAGGAGCAATATCCACCGATCGAACGGGCGTCGTGTAGCGGCCCGGCCTGAACATCGGCCCCATGAAGAGGATGGGAATGCGCGCGTCGTAGTCGTGCGGCGTGCCATGCGTCGCATAGCGCGTGGTGAACCAGTAATAGAAGGGCTGGAGCGTCACCGTGAGCTCGGCCATGAGGTCGGGCGGTATGGAATGCAACCAGCGTCGGCCGATCCTGTCACCGCGGGCGGCCGCGGCGGCCAGGGTGCGCACGCGATCGACCCGTTGCATCCCGGGCAATTTCAGCAATGCATTGCGCAGTGCCGTCACCACGGAATCACTACTGATGCCCTTGGCCTGCAGTCGCGCGCGGTCAAGCGATACGATCCCCGACTGCAGCAGCAGCGCGTCTCCTTCCACCCCCCGAGCCGCCAATGCGCTCCGTGCCGCGTCGATGACGGGTCGCGGATCGACGCGGCCGCGATCGGGATCGGCGCCATCGAAGTGTGATTCCGGAAAGGGGGCGACGCCATGATCGGCCCCCAATGCGAAGACAATGCGTGTGGAATCCCGCAGCTTGTACAGCGAGTCGATAAGGCGTCCAAGCGCCCGATCCACTCGCAGCACCTGATCGTGCAGCTCGCGCGAGTCCGGACCGTACCGATGGCCGACGGCATCCGTGGTGGAGAGCGACACGGCCAGCACATCAAGCGTCGGGCCCTTACCGAGTTCGAGGGCGTTGACGCCGGCCAGCGCAAAATTCACCGTCACATCGTCCATCCAGGGGAACTCGACGAAATCATTCGTGCCGGTGCGCTGATCGGCTGCCAGTCTATGGGGGAAGACGAAGTCCTTACCCTGATTCTCAAACGACACCGAATCCCGTTCGGGATACATCGACGCATCGAGCAGCGTGGTCCACTCGGCCCCGAGGTACTTGGCGGTGAAATTCAGGGCATTGAATCGCTGCACCCACGTGGGAATCGTGTCGCCATAGTAGCGACTCGTGGTGAACCGTCCGTCCAGCGAGTACCAGAACACACTCTGTCGCGCGCGGCCCAGCGGCAGGATGGCGCCGCGATCCTTGCGTGACACCGAAAGCGCCCGGCTGAACTGGTCTCGGCTTCGCACCCAGTCAAAGTATGACGACCCGCGAAAACGGTAGGGCGACGCACCGCCGCCCCGTCCGAACAGCAGCGGCATTTGCGGATCCGCCACACCGATCTCGTTGAGCACGACGCCCGTGTGCGAGGGAAAGCGCCCTGACCAAAGCGTCGCGTGTCCTGGCGCGGTTTCCGTGGTCGCGTGGTCGTGCGTGGCGTTGGTGAAGAATGCGCCCTGCCGAAGCAGACGCCCGAGCCCGCCGGTGAGCTGAGATGCGAACCGGTCCAGGTAGTCGGGGCGCAGCTGGTCGACGGTGATCTGGACGACGAGTGTCGGCGGCAATGGCGTCTGCGCCGCGAGGTGGACTGGAGCGCTCGACGCGACAATGCCAAGTGTCGCGGAGATGATGTGGAGAGAGGTGCGCAGGCGCATGCACCGAAAGCTAACGCGCGATCCTGACGACGCGCTCGGCACTACCGGCGGCACCTGTCCGGCCTCGAGCACGTCGCCGGATCGACGCGCCAGGACAGGTGCCAAACCGCCGGTGTGCAAGCCACGCGGGGCCGGTGACGATCACGGCCGACGCACGCGAAGTCACCGCGTGACGAACCCGCACCGTTCACGGAGGCACGTGAAGGCAGCGACAATATTGCGCATTTCCTGCCAGCGCACTAGTGCGAGTTTTGTTTCGCGTCGGGGTCTGTGCGTACCGGTCGCCGCGCGGCAACAAGATCAGCGACCGTATGATCGGTCGTGGACGTCGAAACACGCAGTCCGTTTATCACGCCATCAATGTCATCATCGGGGCGATTCTGACTCAGCTTCCACTTTCCCTCGAGCGATCGGATCTCAATTTCGACACCCACAATCGCACCCGCGAGTTGCTTCACGTATTCGGCCGGCGCGTCGGAAATCGACCACGGGAGCGCACGTCCGGCCTCGTGCGTGTCGGTGAGCTGAGTGAGATGCGCCAACAGGAATTCCGGCTCGCTGATGAATTTCATGGTGCCGGTCACATGCACCGCCACGTAATTCCAGGTGGGCACCACCTTCCCGTCGCGCGCCTTTGAGGCGTACCACGCCGGCGTGATGTACGCTTCGGGTCCGGTGAAGATCACCATGGCGTCGCTGGTGTCGGCGGCCATGCGGCAATGCGGATTGGCCCGCGCGATGTGTCCTTGCAGCACCCCGTGCGGGCCACGCTGCCGATCAATCACCAGTGGCAGGTGCGTGGCGTACAGGCCGTGTGCGGGTGAACTGGTTACCAGCGCGCCCAGCGGATTCGCCTCCATGAAGTCCAGGAGAACCGTATGATCCGGCTCAGCGAACGACGCGGGAATGTACATCCGATCAGCCGAGCAACGACGCTTCGAGGATGGCCAGCCCGGCTGCCAGTTCATCGCGCGTAATGACCAGTGGCGGCAGGAAGCGCAGCGTATGCTCGCCGGCGCTGACCATCAGCAGTCCACCGGAGAACGCTCGGCCAATGATCGCACCGGCCGTCTCGTGCACGTCCATGCCCCACATGAGACCCTTGCCGCGAATGGCGCGCACCTTGCCGGTGCGGTCGGCGATGCCTTGCAGCTGCTCGCCCAACCACGCACCGGTTTCCCGCACATGGGCCAGGAGCGCCGGATCGGCCAGGCGCTGCACCACATGATGCGCGACGTGCGCCAGCAGCGGTCCACCCCCGAACGTGGTGCCATGATCGCCCGCCTGGATCGTGCGCGCGACCTCGCCGGTCACCAGGATTGCACCCATGGGCAATCCGCCAGCCAATGGCTTGGCCAGCGTGAGGATGTCGGGCTCGAAGCCCAATTGCTCGTAGGCAAACAATGAACCAGTGCGACCCAGTCCGCACTGGATCTCATCGAGAATGAGCAACACGTTCCGTTCCTTCGTCAGGGCCCGCAGGCCGCGCAGGAATTCCGGATCGAGGATGCGCACGCCGCCTTCGCCCTGAATGGGCTCGACAATCACGGCGGCTGTCTTTTGCGCGTCGAGCACGGTGCGCAGTTCGTCGAGGTCGCGCTCGACAATGCTCACGCCGCCCATGAGCGGACGGAACGGCAGGCGATACGCGGGACGATCGGTGGCGGCCAGCGTGCCAGGCATGCGGCCGTGAAACGACCCGCGCACCGCGACGATCTCGTACTTGTCCTCGATGCCGCCAGCGCGCGCCCAGCGCCGTGCGAACTTGAAGGCCCCTTCATTGGCTTCGGCGCCCGAGTTGCAAAAGAACACGTTCGAGGCGAACGAGTGCGCGACCAGCCACTCCGCCAGCGCCTCGCCCGGCGCGGTGCGATACAGGTTGGACGTGTGCAGCAGCCCGGTAGCCATGGCCTCCTGCATGGCCTGCATGACGCCGGCGTCGGCGTGCCCCAGCGAGGTGACCGCGATGCCTGCCACGAAATCGAGATAACGTGTGCCGTCGGCATCGAACATGTACACGCCCTGACCGCGGACGAACAGCGGGGCCTGACGCTTGTACGTGCCGAGGATCGCGTCGGACGCCGGCGATGAGGTGGACGCCGCCGTTGGCGTGAAGGCGATGGGCGCGACAGGTGAGGGCATGGTGGTGGGCGTCATGTCGGTATTCAGTGAGAGACAGCAACAGGTGTTGATGCAACGATTGACGTGCCAGCGTCGGGAACGGACAGCGCCGCCAGATCGCCAATGCGGACACGGGCCACGCCACCGGCCAACGCCTGCGCACAGGCGTCGAGCTTGGCGGCCATGCCGCCACCGGCCACACCCGACGCCACCAGCGCATGCGCGGCGTCAAGCGAGAGGACGGGAATGCGCTGGCGGTCGCCGTCCAGCACGCCGGGGACATCGGCCAGCAGGAACAACTCGGCCGCATCGAGTGCGGCTGCGATGGCCGCCGCCGCGTCATCACCATTCACGTTGAGCGCGCCGCCAACGGATTGGTCGTCGTGCGTGGCGACCGGAGAGATGACCGGCAGAAAGCCCTGAGCGAGGAGCGCATCGATCACCCGCCGATCGACTCGCGTGGGCGTGCCGGCAAACCCGAACGTGGACACATCGATAGGTATCGCCCGCAGCAGGGCACCATCTTCACCCGAGATGCCCACGGCCGGTGCGCCGGCGTGGTTCAGCGCCGACACGAGCTGCTTGTTGGCGAGACCCGAGAGCACCATCCGCACCAGTTCGAGCGCACCTTCCGTGGTCACACGACGTCCACCCACAAAAACCGGTTCTTCGCCGCGCAGGCGTTGCAGCGCACTGATTTGGTCGCCGCCACCGTGCACGATGACGAGTCGGCCGCCACTCGCGGCCCACAGTGCCGCGAGCGCCGCCGGGAGCGCCGGATCGGATTGCGTCCGCCCACCGAGCTTGACCACAATCACCGTTCCGCCCTCAGACGAGGTACTGGGTACCTGGTACTGGGTACCTGGTACTGGGTACTTGGTACTTGGTACTCTCCAATCACAGATGCAGCCCCGCCGCTTCGTCGAGCCCGCACATGAGGTTGGCGTTCTGGATGGCCTGACCCGCGGCGCCCTTCACGAGATTGTCGATGGCGCTGAACACCAGCAGTGTGGGCGTGCGCACCCCGGTGGGGATGCGCGCGCCAATGCGCACCACGTTGCGATGCTGGACGTCGGCCAGTGACGGCAACCCCGTGGTGAGCTCCACGAACGGTTCGTTGGCGTAGGCGGCGCGATAGGGCGCCAGTGCATCATCCAGCGGCGCGGTGAGGGGCACGGAGATGGTGGACAGGATCCCGCGGTCGACCGGGAGCAGATGCGGCGTGAACAGCAGGTCGCAGTCGGCCCCCAGGTGCCGCATGGTGGCACGCATCTCAAACAGGTGGCGATGCGAGTTGCCCACGCCATAGGCGCGATAGTCGTCGGTGACTTCGGCGAAGAGCAGTTCCAGCTTGGGCGACGCACCGGCGCCGCTCACGCCACTGGCGGCGGCGATATTGATGGTGGCGCCCGGCGCGATGAGTCCGGCGCGAGCCAACGGCGCAAGCGCCACGAGGACGCTGGTGGCGTAGCAGCCGGGATTGGCCACCACGCGGGCGTGTCGAATGGCATCGCGAAAGAGTTCCGGCAGGCCGTATGGCGCGTCGGCGGGCACGCCAACCGGCAGCGCATGAGCCATCCCGCCATGTCCGGGGCGCAAGTCGCTGGACAGGTCCACCACGCGGGCGCCGGCGGCGATGACCCTGGCCACCCATTCGGCCGATGCGCCGTGTGGCAGCGCCGCGAACACCAGATCGGCGGACGCCAGGTCGGCATCTTCCGCGCCCACCAACGGAATGTCATGCACGCCGCCGGCGGCCCGCACACGCAGCGTGGTGCCGCGCTGGGCGTTGGCGGTGGCGAAGGCGAGCGTGAACTGCGGGTGGCCGGCAATCAGGGCGCACAGTTCGCGTCCGGAGTAGCCGCTGGCGCCGAGGACCCCCACGCGGATAGACTGATTATTATGCACACCGAATGCATAATTTTGCATCAGGGGTGTGTCAATCCGTTTTCGAGGACCAATTCGTGGCCGACAAGACCGACCGGCACCAGGCGATTCGCGAGATCGTGACCGCGCGCGTGGTGGCGAATCAGGAGGAGCTGCGCAAGCAGATGGTGCGGCGCGGCTGGGACGTGACGCAGTCGACACTGTCGCGTGACCTGCGCGAGCTGCGGCTGGCGCGCATCCCCGACGAACGGGGACGGGTGCGCTATGCGTTTTCCGAGGCCGGCCACGCGGACGATGACGGACGGCAGCTGGAGGCGATGCTGCCGCAGCTGCTGGTGCATGTAGAGGGCGTGCAGGTGCTGGCCGTGGCGCGCACCATGAAGTCGGGGGCGCAGCCGGTGGCGGAGGCGCTCGATCAGCTGGAATGGCCGGATATCGCGGGGACGATTGCCGGCGACGACACGGTGTTGATCATCTGTCGCTCGGTGCCGGGGCGGGAGCGGGTGGTCAAGCGGCTGAAGGGGTATTTGAAGTGAAGACGGGAGACGGGAGACGGAAGACGGGAGACACGGCGTCGGTATCCGTTTTTCGCAGGAATTTCTGTGAGACCACAACTAGGTTTCTCCCAAACACCGCAGCGATGTACCGCGTATGCACAATCCCTGCATAGTTTCTCAACAGCACCGCGCGACCGCGA
The DNA here is from genome assembly GCA_016720905.1 of Gemmatimonadaceae bacterium. Taxonomy (NCBI): domain Bacteria; kingdom Pseudomonadati; phylum Gemmatimonadota; class Gemmatimonadia; order Gemmatimonadales; family Gemmatimonadaceae; species Gemmatimonadaceae bacterium. The sequence goes on from JADKJT010000008.1 coordinate 98,931, forward strand.
GACGCCCACGTGACCAGCATAGACGGAAGTACCCCCGCGCCCACGCATAAACTCTGGGGCGGTCGATTCGCCGGCGGGCCGTCACCGCTGCTGGACGCGATCAATCGCTCCATCGGCACCGACTTTCGCCTCTGGCCGCATGACGTGCGGCTGTCGCAAGCCTGGGCGCAGGCGCTGGGTCGGGCCGGCGTTCTCACCCTCGACGAGAGCGACGCGCTGGTGGTCGGGCTCGATCGGGTGGGCGCACGGCTTGCCGAGGGCGCCCAGCCGATCGCTACCGACGAAGACATTCACACCATGATCGACCGATTGCTGCATGAAGAGGCCGGGGCCGTCGCCTCCAAACTGCATACGGGCCGGTCGCGCAATGATCAGGTGGCCACCGGCACTCGACTGTGGACCATGGACGCCTGTCGGCGACTCGATATCGCCATTCGTGAACTGCAGCAGTCGCTGCTCAAGCAGGCCGAGTCACTCACCGACGCCATTCTGCCTGCGTACACCCACTTGCAACGCGCCCAGCCAGTGAGTGGCGCACACTGGCTGCTGGCGCATTTCTGGCCGCTCGATCGCGATCGCACGCGCCTGGCCAATGCCGCGCGCGGCGCGTCCGTGTTGCCGCTGGGATCGGGTGCCATTGCCGGCAGCGCGTTCCCGGTGTCGCGCGTGCAGTTGCAGGAATCGCTGGGCTTTGCCGCCATCTCGCCCAACAGCATTGATGCCACCGGCGACCGCGATTTTGTCGCCGAAACGATCTTCGCGTGCACCATGACCGCCGTGCACTGCTCGCGCATTGCCGAAGACCTGATTATCTACGGCACCAGTGAATTCGGCTTCGTGAAGTTCGGAGACGGCTTTTCCACCGGCTCCAGCATGATGCCGCAGAAGCGTAATCCGGATGTTTTCGAACTGGCCCGGGGATCGGGCGCCCGCGTGCTGGGTGATCTGGTATCGATGGTGGGCGCCATCAAGGGACTGCCCAGTGGCTACAGCAAGGATCTGCAGGACGACAAGCGCGCGCTGTTCAACGCGGTTGACCTGCTATTGCTGGTGCTGCCCGCCATGGCGGGGGCGATTGCGGAATTGCGGTTTGACCGGGCGCGCATGCACGCCGCTGTGTCGAGTGCCATGATGGCCACCGACTTGGCGGACTACCTCGTGAAGAAGGGCGCGACATTCCGCGAGGCCCACGGGGCTGTCGGCGTGCTCGTCCGTGAAGCGGAAGAGGCCGGCGTGGAGCTCGCGGCTCTGTCGGTCGAGCGATTCAGCGCCGCCCATGCGCTGTTCGGTGCTGATGCGCGCGACGCGCTTGGCGCAGAGGCGTCGCTCGCAGCACGCGAGATTCACGGTGGCACAGGATCGCAGGCGGTCGCCGCACAGCTGGTGGCGGCGCACGCCAGCCTCGCGTGACCTCGCGTCCGTTCGATCTCGTCATCTTTGATTGCGATGGCGTGCTCGTGGATAGTGAACGCATCGCCAATCGCGAGTTTGCCTTACTGCTGAAAGAGATCGGCCTGCATTTCACACTACCCGAGATGTTCGACACGTTTGTCGGCAATTCGATGCCGCGCTGCGTGGAAATCATCACCGAGCGACTGGGGCATGCGCCCCCGGATGATCTGCTGGATCGCTATGCCGTCGTGACTCAGGCCGCTCTGGCGCGGGAACTCCGGCCGGTACCCGGCATCGATGCACTGCTCGACCGACTCGACAGGGTCGGCCTCCCCTACGCCGTCGCCTCGAATGGCGAACACGCCAAGATGCAGACCACTCTGGGCGTTACCGGGCTCCTGCCGCGTTTCGAAGGCCGTCGGTTTTCCTCGATGGACGTGGCCCGCCCGAAACCCGCTCCGGATCTGTTTCTGCACGCCGCGGGACAAATGGGCGTCGCGCCGACGCGATGCGTGGTGATCGAGGACAGTCCGCTGGGTATTCAGGGTGCCTGTGCGGCTGGCATGACGGTTATCGGCTATGCCGATCTCATGCCGGCAGAACGTCTGCGGGCGGCCGGTGCGCAGGCAGTTGTTGCGCACCTGTCACACGCCGGATCGTTTCTTGGTCTTGAACCGGAAACGGGTATGCTGCAAATGCTTGCGGCTCGTGAGGTGGAGCGCTAATGTCTCGCGAATCCCAGGGCGTTCCGTGCTTCCCAAAGCACAACAGCTCATGGTGCAGGTGTGGTTCCCGTATCGTGGATTTCACCCGACGTTCACCCGAAGTGCGAGGATAGCGGAGATGCTGAAGAAATTCATTGGAACGATGGCGGTTGCCCTGCTGATTGCGGCACCGGCGCAGCAGGCCGCCGCGCAGCTGGCCAAGGGCTACACCGATATTGGTGTTGTCGCGGGCCTCGGCAGCATCGGTGAGTCCAGCCTGGCACTGGGCGGTCGATTCGAGCATGTATTCAAGGAGCTGCCGGATCTGGGCGGCGGTACACTCGGCATCGGTATCGGTGTTACGCGTTACTCCTGGTCATCACCGTACTATAGCGTCAGCTATCTGCCAATCGGTGCCACGGCGAACTACCACTTCAAGTTGGAAAACAAGAAAATCGACGCGTTTCTCGGGGCGGGACTTGGCTACCAGATTATCACGTGCGATGATAAGAGCGGTATCAACATCAGTTTCGGTTGTAACTACAACAGCGGCCTCTATTTTGTCGGACGTGCCGGCGGTCGCTATTTCCTGAATGACAAGGTGGCGGCATACGCGGATGTTGGTGCGGGTGGCGCGGCCGTCAACATCGGCCTCACGTTCAAGCTGAAGTAGTCCGCTTCACTGGGTCGAATGCCAAGGGGGGACGACGCGCTGCGTCGTCCCCCCTTGGCTATTCCACTGGCACTGCTCAGAATGCGTATCCGATTGACAGGCGCAGAGTTGGAATGACTCGGTCCACCTGCGTGAACTTCGACTCGGCTCCCAAATACCGCTTTGCGCCGCCCCCGACCGTGACCGCCGTAACGCGACTGGGGCCCAGCAACCACTGGTAGCCCACTTCGATGGCGAAACTGCCAGTGGTGAATGGCTTGGGCGACTGACACGATGTGAAGTTCGGATCACCCTCAAGGAAGATCGCGCAATCGAATTCGTCGTTTGGGTCGATGCGGGCTATGCCCAGCGACGCTGCGATATTGAATCCGCGCAACGCCGTCTCACTGGGATAGAGTCGGGCCTTGGCGTCGAGATTGGAGTAGCGCGTGCGATCGGGCTTGATGTGCGAGCCGGCAAGGGCCAGCGCCACCGATGGTGACACGCGCTGCTCATACTCCGCCGCGAAATAGCCGAGCAGCGGAAGGAACGGGTTGGCCGAGAGCACGTGGCCGGGCCCGTCGATGGTGCCGCCAACGCGACGCGTCTGCTGCGCCAGCGTCTGCGCCGACGCGTGCGCCGCTGGCCACGCCAATACGGCGAACAGCAGGATCGTGTGGCGCATGAAGTGCGTTGATCGTGAGATTCGCAATCGGGGAGTCATGACGATGGATACGAGTTATCAGGTGGCCTGCAGCAGGGCGCGCGCGGCACTCTGACCACCGCGCGCCGCGCCCTCGAGCGAACTGGAATGCAGGAACTCGCTGGCCCGCCACAGTCCCGGAATACCACACGCGATGGTGGGACGGTGATCCCTCCATCCAGGCGGCTGCGAGAACTGCGCATATGGTACTCGCCAGATCGCCAATCGGTTCAGTTCGCCGCCGCTGGTGCCACCGGCGATCGCCATCCGCGCGATGTCCCGTCGCGCTGACGAGTCCAGTGTGGCGTCGTCCAGAGCGGCGGCGGCTCCCACCGCGGTCGCCGCCAGCAAGGCGGTTCCGACCGGCGCATATTCCGGCGCCACGTCAGTCAGGGTGACGGCATGACTGATGACAGCGTCCGAGTCGGCATTCAACCACAGCGCCTTGCCTGGCAATGGCGAGCGGTTCGTGTGGTAGTACACGGTGGCACAGGCGTGGGCGCCTACCGGAACATCAATGCGAACCCCGGCCGTTTCCGCGAGAGCGGCGGCCGCCAGCGGCTCGGTGGCCAGTACCACCTGTGCTGCCTCGAAACGACTGTCATCGTCAAGGGTGACTCCGCACACCCGCCCATCGGCCACATCAATGTGACGGACGCCGACACCAATGCGCACCGCGCCCCGCGGCAATTGCGCCGCCAGCTGCGCCGTGATGGCGCCCATGCCGCGCGCGGGCACCGCCGTGGTGCCGTCGGCGAGCATCTTGAACGTGAACAGCAGCACGGACGCGCTGGTGGAAAGCGTCCGGTCCAGCAGGATCCCACCATAGAATGGTGCAAAGAAGCCATCGATGACGGCCGAACTGAAGCCGCGAGTGGCGAGAAACTCGCGCGTCGACACGCGATCAAACCGGGTGGCGAGACACTCGTCAATCGACAACTGCTGTGCGAAGCGCCGCAGACCCAGCAGCCGCAGCTTGTCGCCAATCGAGACCGACGACGCGAACACGGTTTCGAGCAACAGCGTCGGGTCGCGCCATGCGTCGCCCACGAGCGATGCACGTCCGTCACGAACGATGCGCGCTGCGGGCTGGAACGCCCGCAGGCTCAGCGCATCGAGATCGAGATACGCGCCAAGCGTGGGATAGGCCGTGAACAGCACCTGGAATCCGTGATCGATCACCATGTCGTTCAGGCGCGTGGATCGCACGCGACCACCCACGTCGTTCGCGCGCTCCAAGAGTACCACCGAGCGACCGGCACGGTGCAACTCAATGGCGCAAATCAGACCCGCGATGCCGGCGCCGACGACAATGACTGAACGCGGAGATTCGTGTGCGGACATCCCGAATAGTGTGCGGATGCGCCGAAAACCCCAACCGATCCGCTAGAATCGCACGCCGAAAGTGATGGGGACATACGTCCACGACGTCGGGCTGCGAAACACGTTGACGTACTTGGCCTCGAGGAACGTGGACATGCCGGAAAGGGCGAAGGTCATGCCACCGCCTACCTGAATACCCATATCCGAACTCTCCGACGTGAATCCGGCGCCTGAGCCCTTTCCCGCCAGATTTGTGCGAAAGAACCCGGCGCCAGCCAACAGGTACGGTCGACGGCTCGATTTCGCGGTACCGGCCGAAGCGATGGCATTCGCGACAAATCCCATTCCGGTAAAATTCGCGTCCTGCACATTATTGCCGGGTGCTGGTTTTGCGCTCCATCGATCGTAGGTCACGTCTCCCCGAAACAACAGTCTCTCGCGGCCGGCCGGTTTGAGAAACATGTGTCCGGCCACGCTGTATCCGGATTGGGCTGTCTCACCGAGATCGCTCACGGGGAGCGAGAGGCCACCGCTGGCGCCGACCGACACGGATCTGGTGACCTGCGCGCCGAGCGCAGCGGGCAGCGCACAGACGAAGACGAGAACGGCGACAGGCAGCGAACGAGTCATAGTGGAGGGCTCCGATGCGATGGAGAAAGTGAGATCGCCTGGCAAGAACGGCCAGACGTTCAAATTTGCCCTCACGCGCGCGCCTCCGAAAGCGGAGGCGCACGCGAATTGCCCGCCCAGGGCAACCTGCTAGAAGCGAATACCGAACGTGATCGGCACGTAGTTCATGCTGTCGCCGTCGCCGAAGACATTGACATATTTGGCTTCAAGGAACGTGTTGAAACCGTTCAGATTGAACGACATGCCCAGACCGCCCTGGATACCAGGATCAGTTGAAGTCGACGAGGCAGAAACACCACTCACGGACGCCGACGACTTGGTGCGATACATGCCGCCACCTACGAGCAGATACGGGCGCATCGCTGCCGTGGACTCACCAAGATAGAAGATGCCGTTTCCGGTAAACGACAGGCTGCTCACGTCGGCGCTTACCACGCTGTTGCTGGACTTGGATTTCCAGCTGTCATATCCCACGTCGCCGCGCAGGGCGAACTTCATTGTGGACGGCTTGAAGTACACGTGGCCGGTCACATTGTAGCCCGCGTCGGCATTGTCGCCCAGGTTGCCCATTGGCAGTGACAACCCGCCACTGACACCCAGCGAGAGCGTCCGCGTGGTCTGGGCCTGCATCGCAAACGGCGACGCCAGGAGGCCGAGCATGCCGAAAACCTTCATGGATATTTTCATTGCGTCTCCCATCAAGTGAATGAACAAGAACCGACACGATCACGTTCAGTCGGACCCATGGAGCTTACACGAGTGGTCGCGATTTCGAACTCACCCATTCGGGTGAGTTTGGACTGCTACTCCGGAATCGCCTGCACTTTGGTCACGAAATACTCGGTCTCCCCGAAGCACGATGTGGGGACATAGATATGCTGTTCATAATGCATGGTCACGCGCTTCCCGCTCAGCCCCTCGATGACATGGGCCAGTGAGTCGCTTCGCACGGTGAATGAGAAGCTGTCGGACCGGAAGCCCTTGGCGATATCGGTGTATAGCGTGCCTTCCCAGGTCTTGCAGACAAATCCCTTATGGGAAATCTTCTGCACATACCCGGCCCGTTGGCCGCTGGAATAGCTCCAGCTCAGCGAAATGAAGGCCCACAGCGCAAAGGCCGTGATGGGCACACCCAGCAGGGTGAGCACTGTCAGCTTGCCCCAATGGCGGCGCTTGAACGAGGGCTTCGGCGCGGCGGGCGCGGCGGCTTCGGCCGCTGCTTGATCAGGGATTTCGTCCATGGCCGGAAATTGGGCTCCCGCCCCTCATCTCGCTACCTTACCGAGGTCCATTTCCAAGAGCTCACATCGTGCCGTTTGCCCCTCGTCGCCCCACCGTGACCGCGATGGTCCGCGGTGTCCCAGTCGGTTCCGGCCATCCGGTTGTGGTGCAGTCCATGACCAATACCGACACGGCCGATGCCGCAGCCACCGCCGATCAGGTTGCGGCGTTGTTCGAGGCGGGTTCGCAGAAAGTCCGCATCACCGTCAACAACGATGAAGCGGCGCAGTCCGTCCCCGAAATTCGGCAGCGACTCACCGACCGCGGCCTCGACGTTCCGCTGATCGGCGATTTTCACTACAACGGCCACCTGCTGCTGGCCAAGTACCCGCAGTGCGCTGCCGCGCTGGACAAGTATCGCATCAACCCGGGCAACGTGGGTTCCAAGCGACGCGACGCGAATTTCACCACCATTGTTCAGGCAGCGATCGACCACGACAAACCCGTGCGCATCGGGGTCAACTGGGGGTCACTCGATCAGGATCTGCTTACCCAGATGATGGACGCCAATGCGTCGTCGCTGGAACCACGCGATGCGAAAGACGTGTACATGGACGCGATGCTGGAAAGCGCCTTGCGGTCGGCCGCGTTGGCCGAGGAGGTTGGACTGGGGCATGACAAGATCATCGTCAGTGCCAAGATCTCAGTGGTCCCCGACCTGGTGGAATGCTATCGGCGGCTGGCGGCACGCTGCGACTATCCGTTGCATCTGGGACTGACGGAAGCCGGGATGGGCCACAAGGGCGTTGTGGCGTCGAGTGCCGCGTTGGCAATCCTGTTGGCGGAAGGGATCGGCGATACCATACGCGTGTCACTGACACCCAAGCCCAACGGCGACCGGCGCGAAGAAGTATTCGTGGCGCAACAGATCCTGCAGTCATTGGGGCTGCGCTCGTTCGCCCCGCAGGTCACAGCCTGCCCCGGCTGCGGCCGCACCACGAGCACGTTCTTCCAGCATATGGCGGAAGACATTCAGGGCTATTTACGTGAGCACATGCCCCGTTGGCGCGAGACGCGTCCCGGTGTGGTGGAGATGAAGGTCGCGGTGATGGGGTGCGTGGTGAACGGGCCTGGCGAATCCAAGCACGCCAATATCGGCATTTCGTTGCCGGGCACGTTTGAGGAGCCGAAGGCGCCCGTCTATGTCGATGGCGCGCTGTTCACGACGCTCAAGGGTGACAAGATTGTCGAGGAATTTCTCGTCATTCTTGAGTCGTACATCGAGCGAAACTACACTACGCTCAGCGTCGATTGAGCTCGTCCGCGGCGGCCGACAGTTCGTCGACGATCGACGCGGTGAAGCCGATGGCGCGCAGCCGTTCGGCCACCCGCGCGTACCATCGCACCGTGCCCTCGCGGCCAACCGAGAAGCGTCCCCAGACGGTTTCCGGAAACGCGGTGCGGCGCAGGTCGGAGAGGATGGAGTTGGCGTTGTGGACCTTGTCCGCCGCGCACACCCATCGCGCCTCGTCGCTCGCCAGGACCAGCCGCTCGAGGTAATCGCTCTTGCGGTCGTCGTACGACATCTCGATGCCGTCGTCGTCGGTACGCCGTTCAGTGACGGTCAAGACGGTACTCAACACCGAGCTGCCGAACTTGTGGCCGATGCGCTCTTCGAGCATCTCGCGCGTCCAGCCTTCGCGCACGCAGTCTTCCACCACGTCGTGCAGAATGCCCGCCACCACCGTGTCGTCGTTGCAGCCGTAGCGGGTGAGAATGACCGCCACGTTCGCCGGATGCGTGAGGTACGGGAGACGCGTCCCCTTGCGCACCTGTTGATCGTGATGCTTCGCCGCAAAGGCGAATGCATGGTTGATGCGGTCAGAGTAGCCGGTCATTACCGGTGTCGGCATCTGAAAGGGTCAGGAGAGAACGGGAACATACGTCATGCGCGCGAACCAAGCCACCAGTGCCTCCAAGCCTTCGCGGTCGGCGTCACCGAACGCGTTGGACACAGACGAGTCGATATCGAGAACCGCCAGCAGCCGTGCATGCGTATCGAACACCGGGACCACGATTGCGCTCCGGGAGCGCGGATCGCACGTAATGTGGCCCGGAAACGCATGCACATCCGGTACGACTATCGTGCGTCGTTCTGCCGCCGCCGTGCCGCAAACGCCACGGCCGAAGGTAATCTCAAGACAGCCCAGCGAGCCCTGGTAGGGACCGACCCGGAGCAGGGTGCCAGGTTCCACCACCCGATAGAAACCGGTCCACAGGTGACCAAATGCATGGTGGAGCAACGCGCTGGTGGTCGCCATGGCGGCAATCGGATCGTTTGACCCGTCCAGGAGCAGTCGCTGCAGGTCGAGCAGCTGGACGTACGCGTCTCGTCGTGGCACGTCGCGCAAATCGGGTATGACGGGTTCCATCGGCACTCCGGAAAATTTAGCGTAGGGCCCCGCATGACCATCACGAGACGAGGTGTCGGTTATTGCATCGGACCGATCAGGGCGATCAACCGCACATCGAGCAGGAGCAGCGCCAGACCCTGAACAATGATTCCAATACCCGCTCCAACGCCCGCCGGCCGTGGTCCCAGACGCCAACTGGCCAGCGCGAGAGTGATACCCAGCATCACGTAGCCGGCGTCGAGCCCGGTATTGAGCCACAGGAAGTTCACCAGTTGCTGCGCGCCGGCAAAGTCGCGGAGCCCCAACCCTCGCCATCCCCAGAGCGCAATCGACGCATCGACGACACCCCACAGGGCCGTCTGAATGGCAAAGTGCGTCACCAGCGGCGCGCGCACCTGACGCCATGACAGGACGATGAGGATCAACGTCCCGAGCAGCACACTGCCCGCACCCCAAACCATCAGGCGCAGCAGATGTCCGCGTTCGAGTACCAGAAGCGAATCAGCCCACATGGCGCGGAGACTAGCGGGGTATGGGGGGAATCACGAGCCCGTCGGAACGTTTCGACTCCAAAGCACTACCGCGCGGACACGCTGCTGGCGGTGACGCGCCTGCCGTGTCGCGCGGGCAAGCCAGGCCAACGGCGTCGCACATTGACGGACGCAGAGAATCACATCCGGCGCGACGGGCGACACCTCGTCCTCAAGCTCCAGAAGGTTGAGCCGGAGGTCGTACTGCTCCGCTCCCGGCAATGCCGGTTCGGTCGATCTACCGTGGGGGAAAGGGTCCCGCCCGGCGCACTGCACATGGATCTGCGTATCGGGGTCGAGTGTGACCACGTGCACCGGGTTCGCGGCAGTGGCGTTCCCGTCGGCCGAAAGGGACGATCCGGATCGGGACTTCACGCGCAGCAAGCGCGCAAGGACCGGTGAGCGACCTGCCTGTTCCACCACCAGCACGGCGCGAGACTCACGACTGGCGGCAGCCGCCGTACCCAGTGCCACGGCGGCCGCCACGACGGGATCGGCAGCAAGCACGTCCACGCGCTCCGCGATGTCCCCGACGCCACTCAGGGCGAGATGCAGCACGACAAACGTATCGCTCTCGCGATCGATGATGCGAGGTAGGTCGCGCCGCTCGCGCCGCTCGGCGCGCGCCGCGGCGGTGTCGCGTGAGTGCAGCACAACGGGCGCGGCGGTGAGTCGCTCAAGCTCCGACACATCACCCACGGTCGGTCGGTGAATCTCACGGAGCAATGCCATCCCGTAGCCGAACGCCACGCCGATCACAAGCGCCGCGAGGAGCATTGCCAACGGAGGAATGTCGATACGAAGCCGCTGTTCCAGCGCCGTGCGTCGTGCCTCTCGCGTGGCAGAGATCCGGCGCGCCGAAACCAGTGCAGACTCTTCCTGCGCCACGTGCCGAAGCAACGAATCCCGGCGGGCCATTCGCTCAGCAGTGCGGAAAGCGTCACGCTCCGCCAGCGCCGCGCTGTCGATGAGCGTATTCCCCTGCGCACTGTCCGCCCCGCTGATGGGAGTTGTGCGCATGGCAGCGATGGACGAGAGTACCGCACGCGCCAGTCGTTGCTCCGCCAGTCGCACGAGTCCCAGGCCCAGTGTGGTCAGTCGCGCGGTGAGCGCCGCGTATCGCGCACCGGGCCCGGCAAGCGCCGCGTGCGCCTCGCGTTCCCGATCGACCAGTTCGATACTGTCGATCAGCACACGCACGCGCGGCTCACCCTTCATCAACGGCGACTCAGCGAGTGCGCGATAGCTCTCGGGTAGCGGCGCGTTGCGCGCTCGCGTGACGCGGGCCATCAGATCGATGGCGGCGCTATCAGGCTTCGTTCGGAATCCACCGGCAGCCAGTGTGGACTCAGCGGCCACTGTCGCACGGGCGGAGTCCCGACGGGTGGAGTCGATACGCGCCGCCGTGTCACGAGGCAGGGCGCGAAGCCGTGCCACTTCCAGCGCGCGCAGATCGCCGTGCAGGCTATCCAGACGCCGCATGATCGGCGTGGAATCGGTCGCCACAGGCAGTTCGGCAACTCGTCGACGCAGCTGGCGCTCAAGTTGCCGAGGCACCAGCTCGAGCGCGATCAGCATGGCAACGGCGGCGACGCCTCCCAAAAGGGCGATCCATACGCCTTTCCGCGCCGCGTTGCGCGCGCGCGCCGCCATCCACGCGTGTCGGTGTCCGATCATAGGGGCATGAAAGACGGGGGCCGGCGCGTTGCGCCAGCCCCCGTGAAATTCAAGCCGTGATCAGGCTTACTGAACGATGATCTTGCCCTTCATGTTCATGGCCAGATGCGGCGTGCAGAAGAAATCGTACGTGCCAGCCGGGATACCGCCCAGCGAGATCGTGTACGATTCGCCAGCGGCCATCATCATCTTGCCGGACAGTTCACCCACCTGCTCGGGCATGTTGGCCATCATCTGCGCCTTGGCGGCCGCCGGGAACAGTGCCGGATCGAACGCGACGTTGTGCGGGCCACCATCAATGAACGTGAACTTGATGCCGTCGCCGGCCTTGACCGTAATCTCGGCTGGCTCGAAACGATAACCGGTCGCGTCACCACGCATCTTCACTTCATGCGTCGTGCCCGTGATCGGGGACATCACGCCTGCCGCTGCCGGGGCTGCCGGCTCGGCCACAGGAGCCGCCGCCGCCGATGCGCCAGCTGCCGCCGAATCCGTCGCGGCCTTTTCACCACCACCACACGCGCCGAGCACGATCGCCGCGCCCGCTGCTACTGCTAATCCGAGAAACCGCATGTCGAGAAGCCTCCAGAGCCTTTCGCGAAATTGTGTAGCTAGTCCACAGGGGAACCCCTGGATCCGCAGGGCCCTGCGGATCTTGTGAAGTTATTCACAAGCCGTCTCAGTCGCAATTGCCACCGCTTGACTCGGCTTTCGTATTCGGCTACGCTCCCTGTCATGCGCTGTCCGAAATCCTGCCACCATCATGCCCATCACGGCCACGACCTCACGGGTCGGGGCGTTTTGTGCGTGTCGGAGCGCGTGATCTAGGCGCAACCGGAAGCACCAAGCGTACTCAGGCCCGTCCCATTTGGACGGGCCTTTTTTTGTCGCAAAATGCCGGGCGTCGCCCGCCACCCAGACCGATAACAATTCATAACATCATGCTCCGTATAGCGTTACCTAATAAGGGCCGCCTCAGCGAGGATACCCGTGAGCTGTTCAACGATGCCGGACTCGAAGTGCGCTCGGTAAGCGATCGGGCCTTGCGGGCGTCACTCGGCGGCGAGTTCGAGGCGATTTTCGTTCGCGCCCAAGACATCCCCGAGTTCGTGGCCGACGGCGCCGCTGACGCTGGCGTGACCGGCTGGGACCTGGTGTCTGAATCGGAGCGGCCGCTCACTTCGCACCTCGATCTAGGCTTCGGAAGGTGCCGATTGGTGGTTGCGGCGCGTGACGACGCTGGAATCGGATCGGTCGATGCGATTGGCACCCCGGACAAGCCGGCGCGGGTGGCCACAGTTTTTCCGCGCATTGCCGCACGGTTCTTTGCTTCGCGCGGACGTCCGGTGGAGATCGTGCCCGTGTCCGGCGCGGCGGAAATCGCACCTCACCTCGGGATCGCCGACATCGTCGTCGACATCACGTCCACCGGATCAACGCTTCGCATGAACGGCTTGCGGGAAGTCGAGACGGTGTTGCAATCCAGCGCGCATCTCGTCACGGCCGTCAACGGACCGCGTGACAGCGATCCGGACCGCGCGCGCGAGTTTGGCGATCTGGTGACAGCGCTGGGTTCGGTTGTTCGCGCGCGCGGACAACGGTACCTGATGGTGAACGTACCGCGCACGGCGCTCGACGCCGTGCGGGCTGTCCTGCCCGGCCTCAACGGCCCCACCGTCATCGAGATCGCCGATCACGGCACGTTCGTCGCCGTGCACGCGGTCGTAAGTGCGGACACCATCTATCGCACCATCTCGCAACTTCGCGCGCTGGGCGGCGAGGGCATTCTGGTGACGCGCATCGAGCGACTTGTGCCGTGAGCAATCCATCCGAGATGGACTCGGCGCCGCTGGCGCTGCGCGCGCGTGGCCCATTCGATGCACTCGATGCGGTCACGCACCAGGCGATCACCGATCGGGCCTCCACCCTGGACGCCGCCGTGCGAACCCGCACCGCAGCCATCATCGAACGCGTGCGCACCGGCGGCGATGATGCATTGTGCGCACTGGCGCAGGAGTTCGATGGCGTCACGCTCACCAATATCGAAGTCCCACGGGCGCGCTGGGAACAGGCGCTGGCGACGCTGGAGCCGATGCTTCGAGCCTCGCTTGAGCGCGCGGCGCGCAACATCACAGCCGTCCACACGGCGTTTCTGCCCACCGCAACGTACGTCTCGCCCGAACCTGGCATCATGGTGGCGCGACGACCCGACGCGCTGACGCGCGTGGGGGTGTACGCTCCCGGTGGCCGCGCCGCGTATCCGAGTTCGCTGCTCATGGGGGCCATCCCGGCTCGCGTGGCGGGCGTGGCCGAGGTGATCGTGTGCTCACCGCCAGGGCCGGACGGACTCCCCTCCGCGGTGGTGCTGGCCGCGGCAGCACTGGCAAACGTCGACCGGGTCTTTGCCATAGGCGGCGCGGGAGCAATTGCCGCCATGGCCTTCGGTACAGCAACGGTACCACCCGTCGAACGCGTCGTCGGTCCCGGGAATGCCTATGTCGCGGAGGCCAAGCTGCAACTCGTTACGCGCGTCACGATCGACGCGCCGGCGGGGCCGAGCGAACTGCTGGTGCTGGCTGATGACCGCGCCGATCCGTCGGTCATCGCGCGCGAGTTGTTGGCCCAGGCTGAACATGATCCCGATGCTGCGGTGATCGCGGTACTCTGCGGCCCGAATACCGCGCAGCTGACGGCAGACATCGAGTGGCAGCTCGTGAACTTGCTGGTAGTTGCCCCGCGTGCCGACATCGCGCGCGCGGCACTCAAGGCACGCGGGGCGATCGTGTCGGCGCCGTCGCTTGCTCGTGGGATTGCCATTGCCAACGGGTGGGCGGCGGAACACCTGCTGCTCCTCGTCGCGGACGAGATGCAGGAGACGACCCTCGCGGCGTTGCGCAGCGCCGGCACGGTTTTCGTGGGCGCCAGCAGTTCCGTGGCGTTCGGTGACTACATGACCGGTGCGAATCATGTGCTGCCGACTGCGGGAGCGGCCCGTCGCTATTCAGGACTCTCAACGCTCGATTTCATTCGCTGGACCACCTGGCAGTCCGTGACTCCGGTTGCCGCAGCCGCGATGGCTGACGATGTGGGCCTGTTTGCCGATGCCGAGGGCCTGCCCGCGCATGCCGCGGCCGCGCGCGCGTGGAGCGCGAACGGTACGTCATCATGACACCACGACTTGTTTTTTCCCGCGCGGCGTACGACGCCGTGTCGCTCTACGATCCGCACCGCGCGCCGGTTGCCCTCGACCTGACCGACAACACCAATCTGTGGGGGCTCCCGCCAACGGCCGAGCGCGCGTTGCGCGACGTGCCGGTACAGGCCGTGACGCGCTACCCGTCGCTGTACGGCGGTGAATTGAAGCAGGCGCTGGCTGACTATATGAGCGTGACACCCGACATGATCGTCACGGGGTGTGGATCGGACGATCTCCTCGATTCGGCCATGCGGGCCTTCGGCGAGCCGGGTGATCTGGTGGCCGGTTCAGATCCATCGTTTGCAATGATTCCGATTTTTGCTCGGATGAATGCGCTGCGATGGACGTCGGTCGCGGAACTGCCCGTTTCCGAATCCATCGGTGGTGCGATGGCCCGGCCCGACATCAGCGCGCTACTCGCCACGCGCGCGCGAATCACCTACCTGTGCTCACCCAACAACCCGACCGGTGCGCTGATCGCGCGCGCTGACATCGAACGGGTGGTGCGCGAGGCGACCGGCGTGGTGTTCATCGATGAAGCGTATGCGGAGTTTGCCGGGGTGTCATCGGTCGATCTGGTCGCGCGATTCGCCAACGTGCTGGTCATTCGCACGTTGTCGAAGGCGTTTGGTCTGGCCGGTCTCCGTATTGGTTATGCGGTCGGGCATCCATCGCTCGTGGCCGAGGTGGAAAAATCGCGTGGACCGTACAAGGTCAGCGCAATCGCCGAGCGGGTGGCACTTGCCGCGCTGCGTCATGACCGCGAGTGGATCGATACCCACGTGGCCCTTGCCGTTGAGCTGCGGGAACGGCTTGCCGATTCCCTTCGGGCGATGGGCCTCGCGCCACTACCATCGGCGGCCAATTTCCTGTGTGTGCCGATGTCCAACGCGGTCGCCGTCGGTGAGGCGCTGCGGGCCCGGGGTGTAGCCGCCCGACCATTCCCGGCACTTCCTCATGTCGGCGATGTGTTGCGCATCAGCGTGGGTCCGTGGCCCATGTTGGAACAATTCCTGTCGGTCTTGGGATCCGCGATGCGCGAGGTGAACCCGTGACGGTCGCAGTGAGACCGCAGCGAGTTTACGTAACCGTGTTCGATTACGGTGCCGGCAATCTGCACTCGCTGATCAAGACCCTCGAAACCGCATCGACCATCGTGCGGGTGGAAACAGATCCTGCGCGAGCCGTGCAGCACACCGACGCCCTGGTGCTCCCTGGGGTGGGCGCATTCGCACCAGCGGCGGAACGTCTGGCGTCGGGGCGCGACGCCATGCGGGAGGCGCTGCTGGGCGGGTTGCCCTGTCTTGGCATCTGTCTGGGTATGCAACTGTTGTTTGACTCCAGCGAGGAAGGACCTGGAGCGGGCCTTTCCATCTTCGCGGGACATGTCACGAGACTTCACGCGCACCGCGTGCCGCAGATTGGTTGGAATCAACTGGAGGATGTCCATGATCCGCTGGCCGCACGCGCCGAACTCGGTGTCGCCTACTTTGCCAACAGTTTCGTCTGCCGGCCGACCGGGGCATCGCTCACCCAGGTGGTCTCGTGGAGTACGCACGAGCGCGATCGGTATCCGTCGGTGGTGAGACGCGGCGCGGTTGTTGGCACCCAGTTTCATCCGGAGAAATCGTCCGCCCCGGGTGTGCGCTTCGTGCACGCATTTCTCGACGCGGCCGCTCATGCCGATTTCCGCAACCGAGCCACAGGGGAGCAGCCATGATCGTGATACCCGCAGTCGATGTGCGCGGCGGCCACTGCGTGCAGCTGGTGGGCGGAGATTACGCCGATGAACGTGTCCGCCTGGAGGATCCATCCGCGGTGGCACGTGAATGGGCGCGTCTGGGCTTCGCCCGGCTCCACGTCGTTGATCTCGACGCCGCGACAGCGCGTGGTTCGAATGCCAGCGTGATTCGCGAGATCCTTCGCGACGCGACGGTGCCTGCGCAGGTGGGTGGTGGAATCCGCGACGACATGCAGATCGAACGGCTCCTGGATGACGGCGCCACGTGGGTGGTGGTAGGCACGCGCGCCGTGCGCGACGAGTATTGGCTAAGCGAGATGACCGGACGATTTCCGGGGCGCCTGATTGTGGCGGCGGACGTTCGCGAACGCCGCGTGGTGACAGCGGGATGGTCCGAAACGTCCCACGTCGACGTAATGGACTTTGTCGAATCGTTGGGGACCCTGGAGTTAGGCGGACTTCTGGTCACCGCCGTGCATAAGGAAGGCCGCATGGAGGGAACCGACCTGCCGTTGATGGAGGCGGTCGCGGAATCGAGCGCGTGGCCGGTGTTTGCCTCCGGTGGTATTTCGAGCTTGGAGGACCTTCGCGCCCTCGAGCACCGCGGCCTAGCGGGCGCGGTGCTGGGGATGGCGCTGTACACAGGCGCGCTGGATGCACGCCGCATTGTCGAGGAGTTCGGAGCATGACCGTCGTGACACGCTCGTCCAGGGAAACACAGATTCGACTCGCA
The DNA here is from genome assembly GCA_016720905.1 of Gemmatimonadaceae bacterium. Lineage (NCBI taxonomy): Bacteria > Pseudomonadati > Gemmatimonadota > Gemmatimonadia > Gemmatimonadales > Gemmatimonadaceae > Gemmatimonadaceae bacterium. The sequence goes on from JADKJT010000008.1 coordinate 115,847, forward strand.
CTGCGCCGGGGAACCGGGGCCGCCACGGTGAGCACCGGCGAGCCGTTCCTCGATCACATGCTGGTCACGTTTGCACGCTATGCCGGGATCGACCTGGACCTGCAGGCCACCGGCGACCTGCGTCATCACCTCATCGAGGATGTGGCGATCGTATTGGGGCAGGCCGTGTTCGCTTTTGCACCGGTCGGCTGCGCACGGTACGGCGAGCGCACGATTCCCATGGACGACGCGCTCGTGCACGTGGTGCTCGATATCGGAGGGCGCCCATACTACCGTGGACCGCTGCCGTCCTCGATGTACGATCACTTCCTCCGGTCATTTGCCGACAACGCGCGTGCCACGCTGCATGTGCGCGTACTGCGCGGTCGCGACCGGCATCATGTCGTCGAGGCGGCCATCAAGGCGCTTGGCATGGCATTGCGTGATGCGCTGGCGGAAACCGGCGCGGTGTTCAGCACGAAGGGATCGGTACACCTCGAAATAGGGGAGGGATAGCACCGTGCTGACGCAACGAGTCATCGTGTGTCTCGATGTGCAAGGTGGGCGCGTGGTCAAGGGCGCGCAGTTCGAAGATCTGCGGGACGTCGGCGACCCGGTCGCCCTTTCCGCGCGATATGAGCGCGAAGGGGCTGATGAGATCACGTTTCTCGATATCTCGGCCAGCGCCGAGGCGCGTTCCACGCTACTGGATGTGGCGCGGCGAACCGCCGAGCGCCTGTTCATCCCGCTCACCATCGGCGGTGGCGTCCGATCGGCCGACGATGTCGCGCGCGTCTTGCGGGCCGGCGCCGACAAGGTGGCACTGAACTCTGCCGCCGTCCTGCGCCCCCAGCTGCTCACGGAAGCGGCCGATCGATTTGGCGCGCAATGCGTGGTGGCCAGTATTGATGCAAAGCGGGGCGCCAATGGAGCGTGGCGTGTGTGGGTGAAGGGCGGACGCGAGGAAACGCCGCTGGAGCCGGTCGCGTGGGCACAGGAGTGCGTCGCGCGGGGCGCGGGTGAGGTGCTCCTCACCTCGATCGACAGGGATGGGGCGCGCACGGGGTACGATCTTGCGCTGACTCGCGCGGTCGCCGATGCGGTACCGGTGCCGGTGATTGCCAGTGGTGGCGCCGGACGCGCGTCACACCTGGTGGATGCCATTGTGTTGGGGCACGCTGATGCCGTGCTCGTGGCGGGAATCCTGCACGACGGGGTCACCACGGTGCGCGCGCTCAAGCACGACATGCGCGTGGCCGGGTTGTCTGTGCGCGATGTCGATATCACCAGCGAGGTGGCCGCATGAGCCAGGTCGAGAAGCCCGCGTCGGTGATGCAGGCGGCCGCTGAAGTGGCGCACTTGGCGGCGCGCACCGCGATGCAATGGTATCGCACCGGCGTCACCGTGGAAACAAAGGGTGATGGCTCCCCGGTCACCATTGCGGACCGTGAAGCGGAACGCGTCGCGCGCGACTGGCTGACCGCGCGCTTCCCATCCGATGGATTGCATGGTGAGGAATTCGGCATCGAGCGGCCGGACGCGCGCCGTCGCTGGATTCTCGATCCGATTGACGGTACCAAAGCGTTTGTGCGTGGTGTGCCGCTCTGGGGCACACTGGTGGCCTGTTGCGAGGGTGAGACGGTGCTCGCGGGCGCGGCATGCTTTCCGGCGGTTGACGAGCTGATCGTGGCGGCGCCCGGAGAGGGTTGCTGGTGGAACGGCTCGCGCGCTCGCGTGTCACACGTCGACCGACTCGAAGACGCAACCGCGCTCATCACCGATGATTGTTTCATGGAGCATCCGTCACGCGGGGGACAGTGGCGCGCGTTGGCGTCACAGGTCAACGTTGCGCGCACGTGGGGCGACTGTTACGGCTACCTGCTCGTCGCCACCGGACGCGCGGAGATCATGGTGGACGACATCGTGAATGCCTGGGACATCGCCGCGATGCTGCCGATCATCACGGAAGCCGGCGGGCGATTCACCGCCTGGAACGGCAACGTCACGGCATTCGGGGGCAGCGCCATCGCCACCAACGCAGGTGTTGCCGACGCCACACGTTCGCTGCTGCATGAGCGTTCGAGCGGCGCGCTCGGTGCGGCGCGCCCATGACCATCGCCTTTGATCTGGACCGGTTGGATTTCACCAAGAGCGGCGGCCTGGTGACCATCGTATCCCAGGATGCGGACACAGGCGTTGTGCTGATGGTGGCGCACGCAGATCGCCAGGCTCTGGAGCGCACAATCGCCTCCGGCCAGATGCACTACACCTCGCGCACGCGTGGACTGTGGCACAAGGGTGGGACCAGCGGCCACGTGCAATGGGTCGTGTCGCTCACTGCCGATTGTGATCACGACGCCGTGCTGGCCCGCGTGCGTCCCGCCGGACCCGCTTGCCATGAAGGAACCGTCTCCTGTTTCCGCGACGACGCGCTCAAGGCCGATGCGCTCTCGGTGCTCGATCGCACGCTCGCCGCGCGGGCGGCCTCCCTGGCCGCGGCACCCGACAATGTCGGCGCGAGTTACACCAGCAGGCTGTTGACCGACCGCAACCTCCGCCTCAAGAAGCTGGGTGAAGAGGCCGTCGAGCTAGCTGTGGCCTGTGTAGACGGCGACTCCGCCCGTGGCGCGGAAGAGGCGGCAGATCTGATCTACCACACGCTCGTGGCCGTGCGCGCATTGGGCGTATCGCTGGACGACGTTCGGCGGGTGCTGGCACAGCGAGCGGGTGCCCCTCACCGTTAATTTCACGACAGGCTTTCCCACGCGCCACCGGCCGGCGCCTTCCCACCGGAGTTCACATGTCGTCTGCAGTCTTCCGTCTCATGGTCCGACGGCGCGCGACGCTGTCTCTGCTGTGCGCGCTGAGCGCACTGTCTGCTGTGCCCCTGTCGGCGCAGGGCGAACCCGTCGACGCTGCAGCCGTCGCCAGAATCCGTGACGAGGCGTTCAATCGCTCGCAAGTGATGTCGCTCATGTCGTATCTCACTGACGTGCATGGGCCGCGACTGACAGGTTCGCCGACGGCGCGCCGTGCCGCCGACTATACGATGTCACAACTCAAAGGGTGGGGACTTGCCAACACCCATCTCGAGAATTTTCCGTTTGGACGCGGCTGGACCAACGACAAGTTTTACGCACAGGTCACCGGCCCCGTCGCGTTCTCGGTCATCGGCTACCCACAGGCCTGGACACCAGGCACCAATGGGCTGCTGAAGGGGAACGTGGTGTACGTTCGTATTGACAGCGAAGCAGATTTCGCGCGGTACCGAGGACAGCTGGCCGGCAAGGTCGTGATGCTCGCCCCCATGCGGGCGGTCGATCCGCGATTCGTGCCGCTCGCGTCCCGTCGCAGCGACGATGACCTGGCGCGCATGGCGGCGGCGCCCGTGCCGACGCCCAATGCCCAGGGCCCACGGCAGTCCGGACCGCGCACAGCGGCCGATAGTCTGGCGCAACGCCAGTTGCAGGCACAACAGGCCATCGCCGTGCGACGTCGCGCATTCATTGACGACGAACATGTCGGAGCTATTCTCGAGCCGGGTCGCGGAGACGGAGGCACGGTGTTCACGCCCAACGGCGCGTCGCGCGATCCGCTCAAGCCGGCCACGACGCCGGTGATCACCGTGGCCATCGAACACTATGGGCGTATGCTGCGCACGCTCGAGAAGAACATTCCGGTGGCCATCGAACTCGACATCAAGAACACGTTCTACGATGCCGATCTGACGTCGTTTAACATCATCGCCGAGATTCCCGGCACCGATCCGGTGCTCAAGAACGAAGTCGTGATGCTGGGCGCGCATTTTGATTCATGGCACGCCGGCACCGGAGCCACGGACAACGCCGCCGGCTCGGCCGCCATGCTCGAAGCCGTGCGCATTCTCACGGCCAGCGGCCTCAAGCCGAAACGCACCATTCGCATCGCACTCTGGACCGGCGAGGAGCAGGGCCTGCTGGGGTCGCGTGCGTGGGTCAGGGAGCACTATGGGGTTCGCGACTCGCTGAAGGCCGACGCTGCGAAGTTCTCGGCGTACTTCAACCTCGACAACGGCACCGGCGCCATTCGCGGCGTGTTCGAGCAAGGCAACGCGGCGGCGGCTCCCATCTTCAACGCCTGGATGAAGCCGTTCGAAGACAAGGGCGTGACAACCGTGACGTTGTCCAACACCGGTGGTACCGATCACCTGTCTTTTGACGGCATTGGTCTGCCCGGCTTCCAGTTCATTCAGGATGAAGTGGAATACGGCACCCGGACACACCACTCCAACATGGACACCTACGAGCGCGTGCAGGAGGCCGACATGAAACTCAACTCGGCGGTCATCGCCTCATTTGTGTATCACGCGGCGAATCGCGCGGGGTTGTTTCCGCGCAAGACTCCGATCACGCCGTAGTCATTCGCTGCGTGCCCGTCCACGACTCGTCCGGGGCGAGGACAATCGGATGCTGAATAGCGGCGGCTTCGACACACAGCATCCCCTGTTCCTCGCCCTCGGCGAAGTCGGCACGCGAGCGAGTACCTTCAATACCCGGATTCCACACGACCGCTTCGGGGAATCCGCTCTTCTCAATGATGATGGACCGCGCTCCATCGCGAATGACCAGTCGGTCTGGTGCGTTGGAGTAAATGCGGTCCAGCGGACCGGTGATCTGAAGCACTGGTGCCGCCTCCACGACCATTTGTCCTTCCAACAGGCTGTCGCGATAGCGACAGCCTGAGAGCCCCTCAACGCGCGTTGTGAACGCATCGCGGACGGCGAAGTAGGGATGAAAGGCGGCCGTAAACGCGATGGGTGAGGTATCCGTGTTGCGAATGGTCATCGCCACGGCCAGTGCGACGCCCTCGACCACGATAGACAGGTCGGCAGAAAACGCGTGCGGCCACTGTGTCCGCGTGTCGTCGGAGTCTGACAAATGCAGCTGACCGCGACCGGCACCAGCGAAGGTCCTGGACCCATCCACCGTCCATCGGCACAGCCGAGCGAAGCCATGCTGGCGCAGCGATCCGAATGCCCCGAACTGCGGAAAGATCACAGGGATTCCGCCGCGAATGGCCTTGCCGGGACCATAGGTGGAGCGCGCGCTGACGAACAAGCGGTTTTCGTGTTCAGTGGCGGGAACCCACGAGGTGACATGTCCGCCGTCGAGCGCAATGGTGGCGTGGGCGCCATCGGGCGACCTGAGGTGCAGTGACGGGAACTCCGTGGGAATCATGGGCGGCCACGAATCATGTGGTTGGGGCAGGTGCCTCGCGGGGCACGGCATCATGCCGTAAGATAGGCGCCATGCCCGGATCTCCCGCCCCCTCGGAACTGGAAACCCGACTGTCCGGTCGCTATCGGGTTGAACGATTGCTGGGACGGGGCGGCATGGGTGCCGTGTATCTGGCCCGCGACCTGCAGCTTGATCGACTGGTGGCGATCAAGGAACTGCCGGAGGAGTTCGCCAACGATCCCGCGCTGCGCGAGCGGTTCCTGCGCGAAGTGAAGGTGGCGGCGAGCTTTTCGCATCCGAATATTGTGCCCGTGTATGCGGTCGAGGAGCACGGGCAGTCGTTGGCCTTCGTGATGGGATTTGTGGAGGGGGAAAGTCTGGCGGAGCGCGTCCGGCGCGCCGGACCGTTGTCCGTGCGGGAGACGGTTCGGCTGTTGCTGGACGTCGCGTACGCGCTGGCGTATGCGCACGGACGCGGCGTGGTCCATCGCGACATCAAGCCCGATAACATCATGATCGAGCGCGCAACGGGGCGCGCGCTCCTCATGGATTTTGGCGTAGCGAGATCGATCGGCGCCGCGCCCGCTTCGCAACCCGGAATGACACGCGTGGGTGAAGTGGTCGGCACCCCGGAGTACATGAGCCCCGAGCAGGCCACTGGCGAGGAGCTGGACGGTCGCAGCGATCTGTATTCGCTGGGATTGGTGGCGCATTTTGGCGTGACCGGCACGGTGGCGTTTGGTGGTGAGAGCGCGGCCCGCGTGCTGGTGCGCCAACTCACCGAGGCCTTGCCACCGATGGTCTCGGTGCGTGGTGATTTGCCACCGGCGCTGGCCACGGCGATTGATCGTTGTCTCACGAAGGAACGCACTCAACGATACGCCAGTGCGGCTGCGCTCATCGAGGCGCTCGATGCGGCGCAGGCCGCCGCCCCCGAGATCCCGCTCGCGATTCGTCTGTTCGCCAATGATCTCAACATGCTGCTCTTAGTGCTGCTCTTTGCAACACTGTTCGGCTTGACCTCGCTGGGCGTGCTGTCGCGTGCGCAGCGAAATCTCACGCCACTCCTGCCAAGTCTGGCGATGATGGCGGTTCTGGCGGGCCGTGTGTTGCAGTCCCGCTCCGAGATCCGTCGAATTCGCGCCGATGGCTTCACGTCTCAGGAGATCCACCGCGGATTGGTGGCAGTACTCGCCGAGCGGGAGGCACGCCGTCAGCAATTGCGCGCCAATGCGATCGTGGTGCGCCAGCGTCGCTACACGGCGCGCATGGCCATCGTGTTGCTTCTGGGTGCCGTTGGGATGTTTGTCGGCGGACTCGCCACTCGCTACGTCGTGGACGGTCGGGACATCACGCCGCCATTGGGCATCGTCCTGATCTTCTCGGGCATTATCAGTTTCGGCTTCGGCATGGTGCTATTCGTGCGCAATCCACTCAAGGCGCCAGCCGACGAACGGTTCTTCCGACGCATATGGCTCGGACCAGTCGGACGGCGGATTCTTGGCATATCGGGTGCAGTGGCGATATCGAACCCGGCCCGCCGTGTGGCCGCTCCCGCGCCCATGGCGCCGGGCGTGACAGCAGACGCACGGATCACCGCGCTCGAGGCGCGGGTGACGCGCCTCGAGCGGGATATCCAAGCGCCTTAGGCGCGCGCTACAGTTCCCATCCTTTGCGGTACTGGCGCGTGAGGAACTGATTGGCCTCGGGGATGTTGGTGATGTTCATCGCGGGGCCATCGTACAACACCTTGCGACCCTGACCGGCTCGCAGTGCCGCGATACCCAGCAGCATGGTTTCCGTGAGTGGTGCAGCGAGCGAGAACGGCGAACTGGACTTGGCCTCGCCCTTGGCCGCAGCCACCCAGTTCATTTCGTGCGAGACCGTAATGCGGGGCAGCGTCACGGCCAACTTCTCGGCTTTCTGTGCCAGCGACTCCGGATAGATGCGCGGCTTATTGCCATAGGTCTCGTAGAACATGATGCCCTTCTCGCCAATAAAAACCCCGCCGCCGCCATCACTGCCGGGGTTGGCCATCGGCGCATCATCGGGCAACAGCGCCGGACGCGGGGGCATGAGACCGCCGTCATACCAGTAGAGCTTCACCGGTCCGCGTTTGCCAACCGCCGGATAGTCGTATTGGACGAAGGTGGCCATCGGGTATGTCGCCGGCGTCTTTTCGCCGCCGCCCCAGGGGCTCGATGACGCGACGATGCTGGTGGGCGTGGTGAGTCCCAGCGACGTATACGGCTGATCGATGAGATGGGCACCCATATCGCCGATGGCCCCGACGCCGAAGTCCAGCCACCCGCGCCAGGCGAACGGATGATACGACGGATGGTAGGCAATCTCCGGGGCGCATCCCAGAAACAAATCCCAGTTCAGTCCCGGCGGTGGCGTTTGATCGTTGGCGGCCATGGCTGCACGCACCGCGTTGTCCACGGTACCCATGTTCCACTGCGGACGCGGATTCGGTGGCGTGGTTGGTGCGGGCGCATTGGCCGCCCGCGGACGCGGGATGCCCTGCGCCCAGTAGCGCACCGGGCGGTCAGTCCAGACGTGCACCTCGTGAATCTTGCCCAGCAATCCCGAATTGATGATCTCGCTGATGCGGTGCGACCCCTCCATGGAGTGACCTTGATTGCCCATCTGCGTGGCCAGATTCGGATTGGCCGCCGCCGCCTTGGACAGCAGTCGGGTTTCGTGCACCGAATAGGCCAACGGCTTCTGCACGTACACATGCTTGCCCAGCTGCATCGCGGCCAGCGCGATGGTGGCATGCATATGGTCTGGTGTGGCGATCAGCACCGCATCGATGTCCTTCTGCTCAAGCATCTTGCGGTAGTCGTCGTACTTCGTGGCCTTGGTATAGGCCTCACCCAGCTGCACGTTCTGCGGTGTCGGCTCTCCAGTACGCGGCTTGATGCGCCCCTGCAGCGATCGCTCGACGTAGGGAAAGTCCACATCGCAGATGGCCACAATATTCTCGGACAGCAACTGCGACATGTTGCTCATGCCCATGCCGCCGATGCCAACCATGGCGATGTTCAGTTTGGCGCTGGGAGCGCGGTAGCCGACGCCACCCAGCACTGAGCGCGGCACAATCATGGCGCCCAACGCGAGGGTGGTCGAACCGGCAACAAAATCGCGACGCGAGACGGGAGAGGACATGGGATCGCGGAGAAAGGGGGAGAGATTCGCCCCCTACTCTACGCCCAGTCAGCCCCTCCCGCCAGCGTCAGAAGCGCAGCAGGCGGGCCGGCGTCACACGCGATGGGTCACCCACATACGCCCAGCGGACGTTCACCATATAGGTGCGCGCCGCATTCCGGATGTCCGCCGGTGTGACCGCGCGCAATTCCTCGACAAACTTGCCGGCACGCCGGAAGTCGCCCTGATACAACTCCGCACGAGCCAGCATGTTGGCCTGGTCGGCATTCGTTTCGTTGTCCAGAAAGTACGTGACGATGAATTGTTGCACCAAACGCTCAAGACCGTCTTCGGTGATCTCGCCGTTCTTCATCGCCTGCACCTGCTCCAGCATGATGTTCAGCACTTCGTCGGGCGACGTGGTGGTCACATACAAACCGCCCATCGACAACGCGCGCTCCACGAACGGCGCGTTCACCGAATAGGTCAGGTTCCGCTTGGAACGGACTTCGGCGAACAGGCGCCCTGAGACCACCGCGCAGGCCAGGCGCAACGCCGCGTAGTCCTTTGAATTGGCCGGTGGCCCCAGGAAATACCCTTGCAGGTAGTTGGTGGGCAGGGGACGCTTCTCGATTACGTAGGCGCCTTTCTGTTCCTTTGGTGCCGGCGGGAGCGACCAGACATAGCCGCCTCGCGGCAGGCGACCGATGCTCTCGCGCACCAGTTTCTCCACACGCGTGCGCGACACATTGCCCACCACCACCAGCAGCATGCGCGACGTCACCAGCTGTTCCGTACGATACGCTTTGAGATCGGCCACGGTGAGTTTGGTCAGCGACGCCTCGGTACCCACCGCGTCCAACGCATACGGATGCCCCGAAAACGCAATGCTGTCGGCCAGGTAGTCGAGCAGCGCGTCGGGGCTGTCCTTCCGCTGCCGCACCCCGGTGACGTACTGCTCGCGCACCAACTCCACCTCGGCAGGGTCCAACGTTGGCGCGAGCAACCGATCGGCGAGAATGGCCCAGGTGGAATCGAAGTTGGTCACGGTTGACCGCAGCCCGATGGCCGTCCAGTCGACACCCGGGCTGACGCCAATCGCGCTGCCCAGCAACGCCATCTTGCCGCGCAGCACATCACGCGAGTACTTGGCCGTGCCGTGCTCGGTGGCCTCGAGCAGGAAGTTCTCGATGCCTTGGGTGGCTGGCGTCAACTGTCGCACGCCGCCCAGCAAATACAGATTGGCGGCCACCACATTGTTGGCCGACACGCGACGCAGGATGACCGGGATCCCGGCGACATCGAAGCGTGTCGTGAGCGTATCCTCTGCTCCGGTTGCCACGGAAACCGCCGGGGCCGCGATGGGCCGAGCGGGTGCGGGGCGTGTTGCCGTGGCCTGCGCGACAAGCGCCGTCGGCAAGAATGTCAGCATCGTCACCAGCCTGTGGGCGCGGTTCACGGGCGCACCACGGGGCGGGTCGCCGGCGTCAGCAATTCCTGTTCGGTCAGCTTGATGGATTTCCGTGCTTCGGGCGACAGCAAGATGCTCGTCACGCGCGGCTTGCCTTTGACATACGTGGTCGTGTAGCGCATGAGATCGGTTATGCGTTGCTGCGCCATTTGGTCGGTGTAACCCATGAAGTAGTTGAGACTGGCCACGCTCCACCAGAACCCGATGGTGTGCGCAATCTCCGACGCCTTCTCGATGCCAAAGGCGCTGGTGGTGGTGCGCTGCGCTTTCACGGCCTCAAGCTCACGCGGCGTGACGTAGGTGGGATCGGTGAAGCGCGCAATCTCGCGCTCCAAGGCGGCCAGCGCTGGTCGCAACTTGTCAGGCGTGGTCTGCCCGCTGATGGAGATCGGCCCCACCTGATTGAGTGTGTAGTAGTTCACGCCGATGCCCTGCCAGAGGCCCGTATCGACCAGATTCTTCTGGAATGTTGAACCCGGGGTGTTGAGCGCGTCGCTGAACACGTCGGCCGCATACGTGGAGGCCGGATCTTTGCCGACGCTTGGCCCTTGCCACTGGATGAGCACCGCCACGGCATTGATGGGCTGCTCAATAATCAGCGCCTTGTTGCCCTCCAGCGCCGGAATAGGCGGAATCGGGTCGGCCACAAAGGGGTCGGCGCCACGCGGCCAGTCGCCATAGATCCGCTCGGCCAGCGCAAAGACTTTGTCGGGATCGACATCGCCCGTGACAATCAGCGTGCTGTTGTTGGGAACGTAGTACTTCTTCTGGATGTAGCGCATCTTTTCCGGCGTGACGTTGGCAATCACGTCGCGATCCCCGATGGTGTTCTTGCGACTCGACTGGCCGGGATACAGAAACTCGGTGGACTTCTGGATCAGCTCGAACCCCGGCTCAGCCTCGTTACGGTCATACTCGCCCAGAACCACCACCTTTTCGCGCTTGAGTTCATCCTCGCGAAACAGCGGATTGCGGAGCGCACTGGCTAAAAAGCGCAGGCCGCCTTCGAGCGAGTCAGCCGGCAGGGTGAGGTAGTAGTTCACCACCTCTTCTCGCGTACTGCCGTTGAACACCGCGCCCAGTTCTGCCGCGCGATCGGTGAACATGTCCGGTTCGGGCAGGTCCTTGTTGGCCTTGAAAAACATGTGCTCGTACATGTGTGCCAGCCCGGCGTACTCGGGCGCCTGGGTGAACGCCCCATTGCGCACGTCAATCTCCAGCGTGGCAATCGGCACGCCGTGATTCTCCACGACAATGACCTCCAGGCCGTTCACCAGCACCCTGCGGCGCAGCACTTTGTCGAGCTCGGCGCGAGACTGGGCCGGTAGCATACGCGGCAGGGCGGCTGAAACGGCGGCGATCATCAAAGCGGCCAACCAGAGATGCCGTGCTCGGATCGGGAGACGTCGCGTACGGACGCGTGCGAAAGCGGACATTCGAGGACGAGTGGGTGAGTGGCGACAGCTACGGGCGTGGGCTCGATACCCCGTAGCAGGCAGTCGGGGTCCGGTCGGCATCCTGTAGGATGACACCATGATGGACGATGCCGCCAGCGTACGCGATATTGTGGAAGTCCCATCTCTGTTCTTCCGACGACGAGACCCGCAATGCCCCGTACCCTCCGTATCACCGCGTTTGCCCTCGCGCTCCTCGGCGTCGGTGTCATTGGGTACGGTGCGTGGAAGAATCCCGAACGGGGTGCCATGGACGCCACCGCCCGCGCAGGCGTGCCCGGACACTTCGTCACGCTCTCACGCGGTGCGACACACTACGACGTGTCCGGGCCGGACACCGGGCGCGTCGTCTTGCTGGTGCACGGCTTCTCGGTTCCCATGTACATCTGGGACTCCACCTTTTCGGCCCTTGGAGCAGCGGGCTATCGGGTCATTCGCTACGATCTCTATGGCCGTGGGTGGTCCGACCGTCCCGATGCCGCGTATGACGGCCCGATGTACGATGCCCAGATCGATGAGTTGCTCGATTCATTGCACGTCACGCAGCCCGTCAATTTGGTGGGCCTCTCGTTCGGTGGATTCGTGACAGCGCACTATGTCGCGGGCCATGCGCGGCGTGTACGTACGCTCACGCTGGTTGATCCTGCCGCGTCCTCTTCGCCATTGCCGGGATTCCTGACCCTGCCGGTTCTCGGTCCCTGGATCTGGCAAGTCACCCAGATTCCCGGCAAGGCCGAGGGTCAGTACTCGGACTTCTTGCACCCCGAACACTATCCCACCTGGGCGGATCAATACCGTCCCCAGATGCGGTACAACGGTTTCGGTCGATCGTTGCTGCGCAGTGCCGTCACCATGAGTCACACGGATTTCGGAGCGCTGTTCGCCGGTGTCGCCAAGACCAGCGTGCCGGTGCTCCTGATCTGGGGTAAGCAGGATCAGACCGTTCCCATCGCGCTGTCCGAGGTGGTCCGCACGAACGTTCCGTTGGTGGACTTCTTCCCGGTCGATTCGTCCGGACACCTGCCTCATATTGAGCAAGCGGCGATAGTGAACGCCAAGCTCCAGCAGTTCATTACCGCGCAACCACTGCGCGCGCTTCCTGTGCCGTGACCGACACCACTTTCCCTCCCGACCTGCCTGAGCTGAGGCTTCCGATGCGCCGATCGACATTTGTCGTGCTGCTGCTTGCCCTCGTCTGCTGTGTCTTTCCGGAGGCGCTCCAGGCGCAGGCGAAGAAGCAGCGGGGTGACCGTGCCCGCATTACCCGGGATGATCTGGCCGAGGCACCGTCGAGCGTCAATACCGCGTTCGACGCCATTCGCACGATGCGCGCACATTGGCTCACTCCGATGATGGGCCGCACGGCGTCTTCGAACGCCTCAAGCGCTGGCGGTGGCGCCACTGAGGTCGTGGTGTATATCGACGACATCAGACAGCCGTCGACCGAAGACTTGAAGACGGTGAAGGCGGCCACCATCGTCGAAATGAAGTTTCTCGACCAGAATCGTGCCATTCAAATGCGCGGCCCAGGTCATGAACTGGGTGTGATCGAAGTGACCACCATCAATAAGCGAAAGTGACCCCGGAACAGATCGCCGACGCCCTCAGCGCACCGCTCGACGATAGCCGGCTATACATCCGCGAGCCGCTCGCTCCCTACACCACGTTTCGCATCGGGGGGCCGGCGGACGTGTTCTATGAAGCGACATCGGCCGATGACCTCGCGACCGCGGTGACGCAGGCGCGGGCCATTGGGATTCCGTGGTTCGTGCTGGGACTTGGGGCCAACATCCTGGTGGGTGACCAGGGCGTGCGCGGTCTGGTAATCCGCAACCGCGCCGTGGCCCATTCCCTGGGCACCGATGGCCTGCTGTGGTCAGAGAGTGGGGCCGTTGTGCAGGATCTGGTGCTTGAGACCGTGCGTCAGGGATGGTCGGGGCTTGAGCACTATGTGGGCATTCCAAGTACGGTTGGTGGTGCGCTGTGGCAGAACCTGCATTTTCTTTCGCCGGCCCCCGAGCGCGATCGCACCATGTTCATCGCCGAACGATTTGTGTCGTGCGAAATCCTTGGTGAGGACGAGTCGCGTCGCGACGTGGGTGCCGACTACGTGCAATTCGGATACGACGAGTCCGTGTTTCATCATCGTCGCGACGTGGTGTTGTCGGCGCGCTTCCAATTGGAACCGCGTGATCCCGCCGATCTGCACCGCGTGTTGCAGGAAAACCTCTCGTGGCGCGGGTCCCGGCATCCGTGGCTGGCCATTCACCCCAGTGCCGGCTCGATCTTCAAGAAGATCGAGGGCGTGGGGGCGGGCCGACTCATTGATCAGTGCGGGCTGAAGGGCTTTCGCGTGGGTGACGCGCAGATCTCCCACATCCACGCCAATATCCTCGTGAATCTGGGCCAGGCCACGGCGGCGGATGTGCGGGCACTTATTGCGCACGCCCAACGGGCGGTTTTGGAGCGCTTCGGATATCATCTGGAACCGGAAATCGGATTCATCGGCGAGTTCTAGAGCGATTGTGGTCGAAACGGGTATGACGGGTCAGGCGTATATCGATCGAGCGCCCTTCCACCCGAATCTGTCGTTGTGACCCTTCGCCGTCTTGTTCCCTTCCGGTTGCTGCTCGCGCTTTCACTCGTTGCCTCGCCGCACGTAGTGCAGGCGCAGCAGGTCGACGTCATCCGCGGCCGCATCACCGGCCCCGACAACGCCCCGCTGGAAAATGTTACCGTCGTGGTGACCTCCATCTCCGGCAACGTCAATCGCACCGCGCGCAGCGACAAACAGGGGCGCTTCACCGTCACCTTCCCCGGCGGGGATGGCGACTACCTCGTCACCCTCACCGCGCTGGGATACGGACTCAAGCGATTCGAGGTGAAGCGCGCCGCCGACGAGGACATTCTCATCGCCGACGCGAAACTGTCGAAAGTGGGCACGGTGCTCGATGCGCTGAAGGTGACCGCCGCGCGCGACAAGGTGAGCCGCAATGATCAGACGCAGCCCGACGTCAGTGGCACCGAGCAGCGGATCAGCAACAATTTGGCGTTGCCACCGGACCAGCTTGGCGATCTTGCCGCGATGGCGGCCACGTTGCCAGGGGTGCAACTGGTGCCGGGACAGGATGGTGGCGCCAATGGGTTTTCGGTGCTGGGACTTGGTGCCGATCAGAACAACACCACCCTGAACGGCATGAGTTTTGGCGGCGCGGGCCTGCCACGCGATGCCAGCGTGATCAGTTCGCTCATCACCTCGCCCTACGATGTGTCGCGCGGCGGATTCAGTGGCGGGCAGTTCAGCCTGCGCACGCGCCCAGGCTCGAACTTCAGTGTGCGGGGATTGAGCAGCACCGTCGATGCCCCGCAAATGCAGTGGGCCGATCGTGCCGCCCGTTCGCTGGGCCAGGAGTACACCAACCTGTCGCTGGGCGGCTCGGTGTCGGGTCCACTCGTGTATGACAAGGCTTTCTACAACGTGGCCTATCAGTTGGGTCGCCGCAGCAACGATTTGCAGACGCTGCTCAATACCGATGCCACGGGGCTGCAAGCCTCAGGCATCGCGGCCGACTCGGTGCGTCGCCTGGTGTCGTTGCTGCAAGCCGCCAATGTGCCCACCACGTACTCGGCGTTGCCCGGCAGCCGAATTGGTGATCAGGGATCGCTCTTTGGCGCCGTCGACATCACGCCGCCGTCGTCCACCAGCGGCCAGTCGTTCAACGTCGCCTTCAACGGCAGCTGGAATCGCGCGAATCCAGCCACCGGACTTAACACGTCGCTTCCCACGGCCAGTGGTGAGCGCACCGGATGGAATGGCGGTGTGCAGGGTCGTCAGAGTGCCTATCTCACCGTGCGCGGCATCGGCATTCTCACCGAGACATCAGTTGGCGTGAACGCCTCGCACAACGACGGAACCCCGTACGTGGCACTGCCCGGGGGGCGTGTTCGGGTGAATTCGTCATTCGCCGATGGCACCACGGGCGTGCAAACACTGGCCTTCGGTGGCAATCAGTTCCTGGGGCTCTCGCAGTCGGCCACGAGCTTCAGTGGCATGAATCAGCTGTCCTGGTTCAGCGCCAACAACAAACATCGGCTCAAGCTTACCAGTGAACTGCGTCGCGACGGCAACACGCAGGATCAGACCGTCAACCGACTGGGCACCTTTTCGTACAACTCGCTGGCCGACCTGCAGGCCGGGCTGCCGCTGTCGTACACGCGCTCGCTGGTGCCCCGGCGGCGCGATGCGGGTATTGTGGTGGGTGCGCTGTCGTTGGGCGATTCGTATCGACGTACCAGCACCGTGCAATTTCAGTACGGCGTACGACTCGACGGCAACGCGTTTTCCGACGCACCCGCCCGCAATGTCAGCGTCGAGCAGTTGCTTGGTGTGCGCAACGATCTGGTGCCCAATCGAGTGTTCGTCAGCCCGAGGGCGGGGTTCTCCTGGGCCTACGGCACCTCAACACAGATTGGCGCCTTCGCGGGCGCATTTCGCGGGCCGCGAGCCGTGGTGCGTGGTGGGATCGGCGTGTTCCAGAGCACCCCGCAGGCCACGCTGGTGGGAAGTGCCATCGACAACTCCGGCTTGCCCGGCGCCGTGCAGCAGCTCGTGTGTGCGGGTCCAGCCACCCCGGTTCCCAATTGGAGCGCGTACACCAATCCCAGCGCCATTCCCGATCGATGCGCCGACGGCAGCACGGGGACCGTGTTCGCCAACGGTGCGCCCAACGTGGTGTTGTTCGCGAAGGACTACCGCGCGCCACGCAGTATCCGCTCCAACCTGCAGTGGGGCGGCGCCGTGCTGAACAACCGGCTGTTGGCGACAATCGACGCCACGTACTCGTACAACACCAACCAAAGCAGCTTCGTCGATCGCAACTTCGCCGGCGTGCAGCGATTCGTGCTCGCTGATGAAGCCAATCGACCCGTGTACGTGCTGCCGTCCAGCATCTTTCCATTCACTGGCGGTATCGCCAGCGGCGATGCGCGTGTGGCCAGGCAGTTCGCCCGCGTCACGGAACAGCGGGCCGATCTCAATTCCGTGAGTCGGCAAATCAGCGTGCGGATCTCGCCGCTCAACTTCAGTTCGGGATTGAGCTGGGGAGGGAGTTACACCTATGCAAACGTCCGCGAGCAGTTTCGCGGATTCAACAGCACGGCGGGCGATCCCAGGGGTATCGATTGGGGTCGCTCCACCTTCGACTCGCGTCATCAGATTACCTACAACCTCGGCTACAATGCATTCGACCTGATTCGCATCAACTGGTTCGGCACGGTGCGCTCCGGCACGCCGTACACGCCGGTGGTGGGCGGCGACGTGAACGGCGATGGTTTCGGCAATGATCGGGCGTTCGTGTTCAATCCGGCGGTGGCGACCGACGGCGCCGTCGCAGCGGGCATGCGCTCCCTGCTGCAAGGCGGTTCGCGCGGCGCCCGCGAGTGCCTCGAGTCGCAACTCGGTCGCCTGGCCGGTCGGAATAGTTGTCAGGGACCATGGACCACCACGGCCAACCTCAGCATTTCGCTCAACCCGCTCAAGGTGCGCATGCCACAGCGCGCCACCTTGTCGTTCAACATCTCCAACCCGCTGGGTGCGGCCGACCTGATGTTGCACGGTGAAAACAAGCGCAAGGGCTGGGGGCAGACCGTGTTCGCCGATCCGTCGCTGCTGTATGTGCGTGGCTTCGATCCGGCCACGGGACGTTACACGTACGAAGTGAACCAGCGGTTCGGCAACACGAATCCGGCCTTCAACACATTTCGTACGCCGGTCACGCTCACCATGATGTTGCGCTACGACATCGCACCGACGCGTGAGCGGCAGGTGCTCACCCAATCGCTCGACCGCGGACGCCGCACCGATGGCGTCAAGGCTATCGAGTCGATAGTCAAGGCGCAGTTCAGCAGCGCCGGCATCCCGAATCCGCTGGCTACCATTCTGCGCGACCAGGACACACTCAAGCTGTCGGCCGCACAGGCCGACTCGCTGGCGTCGCTCAACCGGCGATTCATTGTGCGCATCGATTCGATCTGGGCACCGGTGGCCAAGCGACTCGCCGCGCTGCCGGACAACTACCGCCACGACGAAGCGTATGCGCTGTACCGGGAGGCGCGTGAGGCGTCCATCGACCTGCTCATCAGTGTGGCACCCACGGTAAAGGCGCTGCTCACCAGGGAACAGCGGCGCAAGCTGCCCCCATACGTCGCCAGCGCGCTCGACCGACGTTACCTCTCGAATATTCGTTCCGGGACGGCCGGCGGAAACAGTGCGTCTGCGCGCTAGCCCTCTCATCTCCTTCTTCGGCGAATTCATGCGATCACTTCGCACCGTGTTGCTGCTGTCGTGCTCCGCCCCGCTCGCACTCCGGGCGCAAGACCGTCCCCCCATTCGTCCGCTTGGTCCCGTGCAGTCCTCCAGCACCGACTCGCTTGGCGCGACCATGAACGTGCGCGCGTTGCCCAACGGCCGCCTGCTCATCAATGACGTGATGAGTCGTCGGGTCCTGTTGGTGGACAGCACGTTCACCGTGCTCGCCATCGTGGCCGATTCCACCAGCAGCACGGCCAATGCCTATGGACCCAGCAGTGCCAGCCTGATCCCATTTCGCGGAGACTCCACGCTGTTCATCGACGCGGCGTCGCTCTCGATGCTGGTGATCGATCCGTCGGGCAAGATCGCGCGCGTGATGTCGGTGCCGCGAACGCAGGACGCCGGCATGTTGGTGGCGGGCGGCCTGGGCGCTGGCGCGTTTTATAGTGGCAATCATCTCGTGTATCGGGCAGCACCGCGTTTCCAGATGCGCATGGGCGCCAACGGTTCGCCCGGCATGCCCTCGGTGGCGGATACCATGGCGGTGGTGCGCGTCAATCTGAGCACGCGTGTGATGGATACGGTGGGTTTCGTCAGGATTCCCAAGGTGAATACCAGCATCGGCAATGTCGATGGCAAGTTCAGCGTGTCCATCGAAACGAACCCGCTGCCCGTCATCGACGAATGGGCCGTCACATCCACCGGCCAGATCGCGATCATTCGCGGCAAGGACTATCACGTGGATTGGATGTCGCCAGATGGCACACGGAAGACTTCGCCCAAGATGCCGTTTGACTGGAAGCGCATGAGTGATGACGACAAGGCGACGTTCCTCGATTCCGTGAAGGTGCAGCGCGAACGATTCGCCGCAGCGAATCCCAGTCAGGCCAGTCAGATCGCACAGGCGTTCAGCACCATCTTTGGCGGGAGCGCCGCGACCGCAGCGCCCATGATGGCAAGCATGGGAGCGGGATTTGGCGGCGGGCCAGGCGCGGGTGGCGGACGCGGTGCGGGCGGCGGTGGCGGTGGCATGCCACAGGTATCCATCCAGATCACATCGGTGCTGGCAAGTGAATTGCCGGACTATCAGCCCCCGTTTTTTGCGACGTCGTCCAAACCGGATGCCGACGGCAATGTGTGGATCCGCACCATCAACACCAGGATGATTCCTGGTGGCGCGATCTACGACGTGATCAACGGTAACGGCGACGTGATCGATCGGGTGCAGATCCCGGTGGGTCGCTCCATTGCCGGCTTTGGGCCCGGCGGCGTGGTGATCCTGGCGCGCGTGGAGGGGACATCGACACGCCTCGAGCGCGCGCGGGTCAGGTAACCCCTAGGCCTCTCGTGACAACTGCGCTCTGGACTTCTGCCGTCCCCGAGGACTGGCATCGCGACCTTGCGCGCTACGATGACGTGATCAATCGACAAAAGGTCGCACGACTACCAGCGCTGGACCGATGGTATCACGAGGAACTTCCGGACGCGATATTCTTCGCGTCTTGCACCGCACCTCACACACGTCGAACTGGTCCAGCTCACCGAATGGAAAATGGCGCGCGGCGTGTGGCGCGCGCCGAACCTGGTGCTGGTGCGCGGGAATGCGCCGGAGCGCGTGGTCGAGGTGAGCACCGCGGCACTGGCGCTGGTGCCGCATCCCACGTATCCGGTCGCCACCGTCGCCACCCTGGCGGGTGTCGGTCCCGCCACCGCGTCAGCCGTGGTCGCCGCGTATCACCCAGCGGTCTATCCGTTCTTTGATGAGCTGGTGGCCGCACAGATTCCAACGCTCGGCAAGATTGAATGGACACTCGGCTACTACGCCAAGTACGCGAAGGCGCTTCGCGAGCGGGCGTTGCAACTGCCGAATGGCTGGACCCCGCCGATGGTGGAACGTGCGTTGTGGGCGCACGTTGGAGGCAAGGCGGGCGCGAGGTAAGTCACCCGATGGCTGATATGTGGAGGCGGTTATGCGTGCACGTGTTCGCGATGTGGCGTCCGTGGTGTTGCTGGCGATCGGTGCAGCGACGGCATCAGCGCAACCGGTGCGGCGTATGCCGCTTAAGCCGGCGAACGCCACGCTCGACGCCGAGTTCGTTGGCATCACATCGTTGCGCGAGGTCGCCGATGGACGCGTGATCGTCACGGATGGGCGCGATCAGCAGTTGTATCTGGCGGATTTCAAGGGCAACAGCGCGTCAGTTCTGGGGCGCAAGGGCAAGGGGCCGGGTGAGTGGCTCAATGTCGGCTTTGTGCAGGCACTGTCAGGTGATTCATCCATCATGGGTGACTTTGGCAACGGGCGCATGCTGTTGTTCGACGGAGCGCGTATTGTCGGACTGGTGCCGCCGGATCATCCGTCTGCGATGATATCATTGTCATCGATGTCGGGCGCGGATCGGTTCGGACATCTGCTCGGTCGCAAAGAAGACCCCGCCGACGCCGCCAAACTGGAGTTCACGCGTGCCGATTCCAGCGCGTTGGTGCTGGTGGCACTGTCCACAGGCCGCCTCGATACCGTCGCGAAACTGCGACAGCGACCACGTCGCGTGAATGTCATACTCGGGTCGGACGGGAAAGCCCGCGGCCGGGTACTAGAGCCGAGCGAACCAAACGCGCAGGAGGAGATTGCGCGCCTCTTTGCCGATGGATGGATTGCGGTGGTCCGCCTTGAACCGCTGCGTGTGGATTGGCGTTCGCCGGATAGGCGTTGGACGCAGGGCGCGCCCTTTCCGCTCCGGCCGATGGCGGTAGATGCCCGCGAACGGAAGGCTATTGAAGCACGTCGCGCGCAGTCTCGGGAAGAAACGCGGAAGATGGGCATGCCGGAACGTCAATTTCCGCCGTTGCCCACGTCGATTCCGGTGATGGCAATTTCGGTGGTGTTGCGCGAAACACCGGATGGCCGACTGCTCATTCGCCGCAGCACCAGCGAGGCCGATCCGGCGGTGCGCTATCTCGTCATCAATCGCGCCGGCACCATCGACGGCGAAATTGTCGTAAGCGCGCGCGCGGATATCATCGGCTTTGGTCCGCGCTCCATCTACATCGCCTTCAAGGACGACGACGACATTCAACGACTCCGGCGTCACCCCTGGCCGTGACTTTGAACCGCCAAGTGCGCGAAGGGCGCCAAGGACATAGGTGGTACTTCGCGTCCTTCGCGTCCTTTGCGGTTCAAAAGTGGCGGTTACGGCACTCGCACCGACACAAAATCCCACACCCGCGCGCTGCCAAAGTGCATGGCCGTTACGCGGCCCTTGCCGTCGCGCGTAAACCACGCCGTCCCACCGCCATTCGCAAACGCATCGCGATAGGTCGCCGTCAGCGTATCCACCGCGCCAACGCGCGGACTCACCGTGAGCGTGCCATTGGCCGCCGCAACGGAAAACGTCACGCCGATCTCGTCGTTGCGATATCGCCCCACAACCGACGCCAGCTCGGCCGCGGTCGGCACCCAGACCGACTCCGCCATGTACGCGAACACCACCGTGTCCCCGTCGGCCGTGGGCTGACGCAGACCGGTTGGCCGACCGTCGCTGCCCAGCGTGAACCGCACCCGCGACGCACCCATCAGGTACGTCCCATCACGCAACGGCCGCAGCACGCCGGCGCCAATGCGCTGCAACTGTCCCTTCGCGGTGTCCAGTTGCATCACCGTGTTGGTGCGCGTATCGCGATAGACACCGCGCAGTCGCGCGTTCGCCGCGACATCGGCGACGATGGTATCGGGCACCGCCGCCCGCGCCAGTCCGGGCACGAGCGCATCCACCAACGCATGCGTGTACGCGGTCGCGGCCGCGCCGGCCGCATTGCACATCACCGCGATGGACAGATTGTCCTGATCGGGATAGCGCGCCAGGAACGTGCTGTATCCGGCCGTTGAGCCCGAATGCCCGATTTCACGCGTGCCGCGATAACGGGTGACCGTGAGCCCCAGCGCGTACTGAATTTCCATGCCACTGGTGAGCTTCATCTGTCGGGTGATGGAATCCCCCGCGGCGCTGCCCAGCGACTTCTTCGTCAGCGCCTCGTTCCACAGCAACCAGTCTCCCACCGTGGTCAGCAACCCACCCGCGCCGATGATGTTGTCGAATGGCATGTCGAGATGCCATCCATCGACCTTTCGCGAATACGCCTGAGCGAGACCCGGTACCAGTTTCGTGAAATCGTCGCGCCACTGGGTATGCGTCATGCCCAGCGGCGTGAAGATTCGTTCCGCCGTGAAGCGCGCCAGCGGCATTCCGCTCACCCGCTCCACGATGCTGCGCAGCAACAGGAATCCGGAATTGGTGTACGAGTAATAGTCGCCCACCGGATAATTGAGGGACTTCTGGTGCGTGATCAGTTCGAACACATCGGTTTGCGTGTGGGCCCGCGTGCCGCGCGGCCACCCTTGCCACTCCACCAGGTTGCTCCATTCGCGCAGCCCGCTGGTGTGCGTGAGCAAATGGCGCACCGTGATGGGGCGTCCGTACACCGGCAGTTCGGGCAGGTATTTCCGGGCGTCGTCGTCCAGTGACAACTTGCCATCCTGCATCAGCAACAACACCGCTGTGGCGGTGAACTGCTTGGCCACCGAGCCCGACTCGAGAATCGTGCTCGGCGTGATGGGCCGCTCACCGGCCAGATCGGCCATGCCGTAGCCGCGCGTAAGCAGGGTGCGACCGCCACGCGATACGCCAACGGCGCAGCCCGGACCATGGGTGTTGTTCCAGGCCGCAAAGACGCGGTCGGCAATCGCCGTCACATCGGTCGCTTGTGCCTGCGCCACCATGACCGGCAGTGCCAGCAGTGTGGCGCCACACGCCGTCCGCGTCCAGACGCGCATCAGCCGCCCCGACCCGCGCGCGGCGGTGCCGGCAAGGTGCCCTTGTTGGCAATGGCTTTCCGGATCGCGTCGACGGTGGTGGCGGCGCGGAACTCAATGATCTCTTTCGCCAACGCCGTGTTCTTCTTCTTGTCGGCCAACGACACGCCGTTGATCGACGCCTTGCCCACCTTGATACGTTCATCCAACCGGATGGCCTTGGGGTCGTCGGCATAGATGTTCAACGCGATGATCGGATCGTCGTGCAGACCATCCGAGGCACCGTCGACGATGCCATGGTTCTTCATATAGGCGGCGACTCCCGCGTAGTCGTAGTACTCCTGGATGTGCGCGACCAGCGGCATCCCGCCCCACAGCTTGTTCAGCGAATCGGCGACGGAACGCTGACCGGATTGATTCCCGCCGCTGTCGCCGATCAGAAACATCTGCGTGAATCCGTGGGCCTTGAGGCTCGTCACGAGGTCGGTAAGGATGTCGTTGAACGTGCTTTGACGCATGCTCAAGGTGCCGGGCGACGTCATGTGACTGCTGGGCGGTTCCACGCCGCCCTCCGGCACGAATTTCACGATGGGTGCGCACAACGCGTTGCCCAGCTTGCGCGCGATCGCTTCGCAATTCTGATGCAACACAAAGTTGTGTTTGCCCAGCGCAATCCACGGGCCATTCGGCTCAATACCACCGGTGGAGATGATGACCGTGGTCTTACCCGCCTTCATGGCATCGCGCACGTCCATCCAGGTCATCTCTTCCAGCCACACCGTATTGGGCGACGGAATCGGATTCACCGCGTCGGCGCAGTTGTACGGATTGTTGGCACAGTTGCCGCCACCCATGTTCCGGCCGGCGGCGGCGGGCGGCGCACCCTGGGCACCCAGTGGTGAGGCGACCAGCGCGAACGCGAGGCCGGCGGCGACGGTCCTCCACGACAACGCGGTGCAAATCGAGAAGGGGGACGTCATGGATGGATCTCCAGGTGTGGTGGGCGGTGGGATGGGACCCGTGGACGTTGCCGTCTCGGCGCGCGAGGCGCCAGTATCGACCACAATCCGACTTATGCATTTGCATTCTTGCGGCGTTGGCACGACTGTACGGAGAGTCGTCGGCACCGCCGCGCAGCGTTTCCCCCGGGGTGCGACGTACTTGTGGTAGTGCGTCGTTGTTCACTTTTCTCCCGTGTACCGCCATGGCTTTCCCCGCCCGTTTCGCTGTCGCCCCGTTGTTCGCGCTGCTGATTGCCGGCCCGCTGGCTGCGCAGCAACCGCCCACGCCACCCGCGTCTGCCACACCACCAGCCGCCGCAGGGCAGCGACTGTCACTCGCCGAACTGCGCATACTGGCCGAAGCGCAGGTGGCCATCGCGGTCGTGCTCGATTCCAGCGGCGCCGAACTGGCACAGGTGCGCAACAAGACGCCGCAGGCGCAGGTCGAGATGCAGGCCAAGCGGAAGAAGCTGGTGGCCGACGCCTTGACCAAGAAGGGCATGAGCGTCGACGAGTTCGAGCGTCGGCGTTATCTGGTGAGCAACAACACGGCGATGCGCTTCCAGTTCGACTCGATCGTGGCCGGACTCACCGGGCAGGCGTTGCCCGGTACGGTCGTCGCCGCAGCTGCCGCGCCGGTCATCGCGCTTCCGGCCGGGCTGGTCGGCATCGCCGTGGGGTACGTGGCCGCCAATTACCTCGACACGCCCGGCAAGGCGGGATTGTTGGCCATGGCGCGCACCGAGGCCGGTGTGGCCGTGCAGCACGCCGGCTTCATGGCGCGAGCGCTGGACAATCTGCAAACACTGCAGATGCATGCCGGCCACGTGCTGCACGCGATAGATCCCGGCACGATGCCAACCGCCACCGCACCCGGCAAAGGCTATGGAGTGAAGCGTGCCCTCGACGGCGTGATCGCGTATTCCGATCTGGCCGCGGCCACGGTGGGGGCGTCGGCCAATGTGAAGGCCCACACGCCGCACATCATCGCCGCTGCCCGCAGTACGTCGAAGCGCGCCGATCAGGTCATCGCCATCGCCCGCAAGATCCAATCAGCGACCACGGCCACCGCTGCCGCCGCCTTGGTGGGTCAGCTCACGTCGCTGTGCAATGAACTCGTTGCCGGCATCGATCTCAATGCCGACGGCAAGATTGGATGGGGCGACGGAGAGGGCGGGCTGCAGCAGGCTCAGGACCACATGAACCTGCTGCTCGCCGGTGAGAAGAAGCCCTGAAGCAGTGCTCGTGAGCTGTTAGCAGCTCACACACCGATGGCTGTTTTTCGCACCCAACTTCTCGAGTAACAGAATCGTCTCCGGGAACGGCCGGAGACGCTGCACCGGTCCGTTGGCCATATCGACCGTGGTCCGTCCATTGCGCGCCACCGCCTTCACATCTGCTCCCTTGCTGACAAGATAGAGGATCATCTCGTTGTCACCGCGCGCTGCCGCGTGGTGCAAGGGCGTGTAGCCGGTGAGATCGCGTTTGTTGACGTCGTGATGCAGCTCCTCAACGAGATACTTGAGGGCGGGCATCCATCCGTCGGGCGCATGACGATGGGAGTTGCCCGCGAAGCCGTTGCCATATCCCACCCCGGCCGCGGAATGGATAGGGTACGTGCCAGTACCAGGTGGCACCGCCTTCATCGCCGAGTCCGTCGCCGCATCGATAGGGCCGACACCCGCGTTACCAGGACCGTCCGCACCACCGGCGCCACCGCCGCGCGCGAACGCCGCCGCACCGGCCGCACCGGTCACCTGGCCGCCCGCACCAGGAACTGCCCCTCCGCCGCCAGCGCGACCGCCGCGACCGCCAGCGCCCGCCGCGCGGAATGACGGCATGGTATCATCGGCCCCCGCCGCTTTGAGCATCCGCATGGCGTCCAAGTCGACCGCGTACGCCGCGCGCCAGAACGGGGTCGTGCCATCCAGCATTTCCAGGCCGCAGTTCGCGTTGCCGCAATTGTTGTAGGCAAAGAACCACAGATTCTTCTTGAGTCGCACATTGACGTCGGCGCCGCCCTTGAGCATCGCCTGCATCAACTCGATGTGCGTGACCTGTTGCGTCTGTACGGCCTGCGGCTGCGGATACCGCGACCGCGGCGCCCACTGCGTGTTGAGGACCGCGTACAACGGGGTGAGGCCGGCCGTCGTGGCCAGCTTCACGTCGGCGCCGCGCTTCACCAGCTGCATGGCAAGGTCGAACTGCCCGTTGATGGCCGCCATCACCAACGGCGTCGTGCTGTCGGTGGAGGTGGGCGCATTGATCGCCGCACCGCCATCCACCAGTGCCATGGCCGCCGCGATGTTCCCCTGTCGCGCCGCATGGTGCAGCGCCGTCATGCCACCCATGCTGCCCACGGTGCCTTCATAACCGGCCACGTTGCCTTCCAACAGCTCGCCCTGCTCTGGTGCCTTGGCCGCCACCGGCGCGCTGAACACCGCACGGCCAGCCAGAATCGCGTCCTGAATCTGCGACGGCTTCAAGAGGTCGGTTGGCGGCGTCGGACTGCCGCCCCGTGCCACGAATTGCGCGCCCGCACCGGCACCGCCGCCGCGGTTCGTATCCGGGGCTGCCGCGACACCAGGTGCTGCCGCTGGCGCGGCGGGCGCAAACGAGTTGCGCGCCGCCGCATCCGCAGCGGCTTTCGCCATCACGGCCTTGATCGAATCCCGCTGCTTCTCGGGGAGCGAGGCCAACAGCACTTCATTGCGCTTCTTCGCCGCCGCCTGCGTGCGGGCCAGTTCCTCGTTGAGATTCACCGACCGTGTCTTGACTGACGGATCGGCGCCCGCTTTCACCAGCACGCGAATCGCATCGGCCCGGTTGTTCTCCGCCGCAAACATCAGCGGGGTCTGACCCCACGCGGTCTCCTGCGCGTTGGGATTGGCTTTGTGCTTGAGCAGGGCATCCACCGCTTCGGCGCTTCCCGAAGCCGCGGCCAGATGCAGCGCCGTGGCACCGGTCCCGGTGATCGTGCCGGCGTCAGCGCCACCCTCCAGCAACGCCTTCACCACCGCTCCGCGACCCGACTTGCTGGCCACGTGCAATGGGGTGTAACCGCCAACGTTGGTCTTCGCATCCAGCTTCGCACCGGCGCGCAGCAACGCCGTCGCCATTGCGGCGTCGCCACGATCGGCCGCCCAATGCAGCGCCGTCATGCCATCGCCACGGGCCACCGTCGCGTCAGCGCCCTGCGCCAACAACGACTTCACCGTGGCGAGATCCCCACGCTCGGCGGCCTCCACCATGGCCGTGCCGAGATTCGTGCGCGTGTTCGCCACCCGCGTCGTGGTCGACCGCGCACGATCACCCGTCGCCGGACGGGGGGCATTCTGTGGCGTGTTCTGCGCGGCCAACACACTCCACGGTCCGACCACGAGGGCGGCCGCGAGGATTCCCAGACGTGACGTCATGACGTTGATCTCCTTACACCGTGAGCGCGAACGGGCTGACGCTGTCACCGAACACCGGTGCATCGACGCCGAACTTGTGCAACAGCGACAACATGACGTCGGCCATCGGCGTGCCATCCGGTGCCTTGAGATGCACGTTGCCCGGCAGCATGCCGCTGGCACCGCCCATCAGCACCAACGGGCAACGACGGTGATTGTGGATGTTGCCATCGGCCATCGGCGAACCGTACACGATCAGCGTTTCATCAAGCAGGTTGCTGTCGCCGTCGGTGGTATCCTTGAGCCGCTGCAGGAAGTACGGCAGCATGCTCACGTGATACTGATTGATCTTGTTGAATTCAAGAATGGCCGACTCGCGACCGCCGTGATGCGACGCCGGATGGAATCCCTTGTTCGTGCCGCTCTCCGGGAAAGTGCGGCTGGACGCATCGCGTCCGGTCTTGAACGAGAACACGCGCGTCATATCCGACTGGAACGCCAGCACCTGAATGTCGAACATGAGCTTCATGTGTTCGGAGAACGAATCGGGCACACCCGACGGTGCCTCGGGCAACAGCCGCTCTTCGCCGCTCTTGTTCTTCGCTTCCACCTGCTGGATGCGCCGCTCGAGTTCACGCACATTCTCGAGATACTGCTCGACGCGTTTGCGATCGGTCGCGCCCAGATCGCGCTTGAGCGACGACATCTCGCCCATCACCCAGTCGAGAATGCTGCCGTTGTCGCGGCGGCGTGCATTGCGATCGGCGTTGTTGTTGCCGGCGCCAAACAGCAGGTCGAACGCCGCGCGGGGATTGCGAATCATCGGCAGCGGCTGCGTCGGCGACGCCCAACTGATGGTGTCGGTATAGGCGCAGGCGTAGTTGTACGTGCAGCCGCCGGCCTGATCGAGATTCTCGATGCACAGCTGCATCGACGGGATCGGCGTGTCCTGCCCGATATGGCGCGCCACGATCTGGTCGAACGAGTTGCCGACAAACAGATCGGACCCCTGCGTTTGCTTGGGGTGCGACTGCGTCAGGAACACCGCGCTCGACCGGAAGTGATCACCGCCGATTTCCGGCGCGTCGAACGCTTCGGCCATGCGCACGTCGGTGTTGCTGATGATGTTGACGTACTTGCGCCACGGCTCGAGCGAGCTGAGTGCCCCCTCGGGATTGAGCGTGAAGTCGCGGCCGAGCCCCTGTGGCGCCCACAGGTACTTGGACGCGCCCCACGCATTCGAGCCGGCCGCACCGTGCACCGACTCGATGCACACCAGCCGCGTCCGCTTGGCCGCCTCGGCGGCGCCACCGACCTTGGCGATGAATCGGCCGGCCGGTTCCATGGCGTCGAGATACGGCAGTGCGATCGTGGCCGACAGTCCGCGCAGAAACGTCCGGCGGTGCAGGCTCTTCTGGGTCAGAAACTCCATCGGGCGAGCTCCTCGAAAGGTCAGTTGTGAGACGCGTCAGCCGACACCGGCTCAGCGCGCTTGCTACGGAAGGCCTTGCTGTTCACCACGCCCATCACAAACGTCGAAAACCGGTAGTCTTTGGCCGCGGCATCACGCGAGATCGCGCGGACCGTGGTTTGATCATACGCCTCGACACGACGACCCAGCGCGTACGCCATCAAGTTCTCCGTGAAATTGCGCACCAGCGGAATCGGCCGCGCCAGCAACGCCTTGGTCAGGTCGGCGGTGGTGAGCAGTTGCGTGCCGTCGTACAACTCGCCGCGGGTGTCCAGCAGCGCGCCGTTCTCGCGATAGCGCAGCTTGCCGGTCACATCGAAGTTGTCGAGCGCCAGCCCGATCGGATCCATGAATAGATGACAGCTCTTGCAGGCGGGATTGGCGCGGTGCATCTCCATGCGCTCGCGCGTGGTCAGCTGCTTGCCGTCCTTCGCACCAGCCGTCTGCTCCAGATCGGGCACGTTTGGCGGTGGCGCGGGCGGCGGCGTGCCCAGCAGCACCTCCATTACCCACTTGCCGCGCAACACCGGCGACGTGCGATTGCCCAGCGACGTCTGCACCAGCACGCTGCCGTGCCCCAGCAAGCCGCGGCGCGCCGCATCGGCGTACGCCACCTTGCGGAATTGCGGGCCGGCGACATTCGGAATCCCATAGTGCTTCGCCAACCGCTCGTTCACATACGTCGAATCGGCGGTGAACATGCTCAGGATGTTGCGATCGTTCCGCACAATATCCTGGAAGAACAGTTCCGTTTCCCGCTGCATGGACTCGGCCAACGCCGAATTGAAGTCGGGGAACAGGAAGGCATCCGGATGCACCTTTTCAAGATCCTGCAACCGCAACCACTGCGCCGCGAACCGGGTGGACATCGCTTCAGCGCGCGGATCGGCGAGCATGCGCTTGACTTCGGCGTTGAACACGGCGGGATCGGACAGGCGCTTGCGCTCTGCGAGTGACTGCAGGCGCTCGTCGGGGATGGTGCTCCACAGGAAGAACGAGAGGCGGGAAGCGAGTTCGAAATCGTTGATGCGGAAATCCGTTCCTTCCGCGGCATTCGCCGGCTCCTTCTCAAACCGGAACACGAAGTACGGACTGGCCAGCATCGCCTGGACACCCATGCGGACGCCGGTCTCGAAACCATCGGATGATCCATCGGCCGCCGCTTGATCGTAGAACTTCATCAAGCTCTCCCGGTCGCGGGCGGTCACCGGGCGGCGATACGCGCGAGCCGCCAGACGCGACAGGATCTGATCGGCGCAGGCACGCTGGGCGGCCTTCGCGGTGGGATGGCAGGTGAAGATGCGATCACGGCTGGGGGAACTGGACAATCCGGTGACATTCTTCGGGCCGGTGATCAACACCTCCATCAGCGGCGGCGGTTCGGTGGTGCCGGCGGAACCGGTGCCACCCGACGCGCGCGACCAATCGTGTGGCTTGATCAGATCCTCATAGGGCCCTTCCGCCTGGCGCACGAACGCCACCGACACCTTGCGCTGTCCCGCCTTGATGCGGATGGGCTCCGTACTGATATAGTCGGCGCCAGCGGGCAAGTCGGCCGACTCGCCATTGCGGGATACGCCGCGGTCATAATGCAGCAGCGCGACCCGCACGCCGTCTACCGACACGTCAAGATCCTCGATAGGGCGACCCACGCCACCACCCACGTTCAGGCGGAACTGGTATTCACCATCGGCCGAGAAGTTGTTGGTGAACACCATGCCACCACGCGTGCCGTAGGGGGTGCCTTCCACATGATCCCACGGATGCTGCGAACCAAACGGAGACGTCTTGTACAGCGCCTGTACCGCGCCGGCGGAACGGTCACCGATCGCCATGCGACTGATGGAGGCGGCCGCATTGAGATACCCGTCCAGCAGCATCGGCGACAGCGATTGCACGTCGGAAATGTTGTCGAAGTTGGCGCTCTTGGTATCGAGCGGCAGCCAATCGCCGGCGTTGATTTGCAAACCGAAGAGATCTCGCACCACCCGCTCGTATTCGGCGCGATTGAGTCGCTGGAACGTGCGGTTGCCCGGATTGATGGGCGCCCCGTCCATGACTTTCTCGAGCGTTTCCGTCAGCGCAAGCAGCGTGTCACCGGCGGGCTTCCGGGAACCTGGCGGCGGCATCATCTGCGCGCGCATCTTGCGGATGATCTTTTCCGTGACCTCGCCGTCTTCAGTCGCGCTGTCGACGACAAAGCTCTTCAGGTTGAGATTGCCGCGGCGCATCGTGGGGCTGTGACAGTTCACGCAGTACTTCTGCACCACCTCAGTGAGCGCCGTCGTGCTGATACCGCGCGCACCAATGACGGAGTTGGCCGATCGGGGAGCGGCGGGTGTGTTCACCGCATGACTCGCATACGTCGTGGTCGCACGCCACGGCGACAGTCGCGTCGACGATTGCGATGAGACCAGACTCGGCGAAAGCGAGTTCGCCATCGAGGCTGCACCAAACACGCTGAGACACGCAAGCAGACGCTTCATGCTACCGGTCACTCCGCAGGGAATGAGGCGCTGGACCACGCCACGGGTTGCCGCACGTTCCGTATCCGGTGGGAAGGAGACCGGATCGGGCCTATATAGTTGCTGACGATTAAATTACGCGGGAATCATGCCGAACGCTGCAACGACGTGGCGGGTTTTTTCGGCGGAGTCGTGAAGGCGAGCAAGTCCTCGATTCGCGAGACTTCGTAACCCCGTCCCCGGCGATCCCGACATGCGCCTTCACCTCACCGTATTCGCCCTTCCGGTCTTGACCATGGCGGCTCTCCCCGCGCCGGTTCGCGCGCAGCCCCCCTCCGGGTGGGACGCGTTCGCGAGTGAATTCCGCAGTTACGTCGCCAGCGACGGCATTGTCGGCGCCAGCGTGTTGGTCATGCGCGATGGTCGCATCAGCGCCCGCCTCGACGTCGGCGACCAGGATCGGTCGGCGCACCGGCCGGTGACCGACCAGACCATTTTTCACTGGGGCTCGATCACCAAGACCCTCACGGCTATTGCGATCATGCAACTGCGTGATCGGGGCAAGCTGTCACTCGACGACAAGATCGTACGCTTCGTACCCGAACTACGACAATTACATGACCCGTTCGGTGCACTTGACAGTATTACCATCCGCATGCTGCTGTCGCATTCGGCGGGTTTTCGAAATGGCACGTGGCCATACGGTGACGGCAAGCCCTGGGAGCCGTTCGAGCCGACGTCATGGAATCAATTGGTAGCCATGATGCCATACCAGGAACTGCTGTTTCGCCCCGGCTCGCGATACAGCTACTCCAACCCGGCCTTCGTATACCTGGCGCGCGTGGTGGAACAGCTGTCGGGAGACCCTTGGGATGCCTACGTGCAGAAGAACATCTTCGCCCCCTTGGGCATGCACCACAGCTACTTTCGCACCACCCCGTACTATCTGGCCGCCTTTCGGTCACACAACTTCGCCGTCCAGCGGGACAGCGCCTCAGGCGCCATCCGCACGGTGGATAACGGCGCCGATTTCGACCCCGGTATCACCACACCGAACGGTGGCTGGAACGCTCCACTGAGCGACCTGGCTATTTACTCTGCTTTTCTGACGAATATCCAGAATGGTAGTTCTCAAACGAACTACCATCACGTGCTATCGCGCAGCAGCCTCGAAGAGATGTGGAAGCCCGTGGTTCCCATGGCGGCTGGCTACGAGGCGGCGGCCGACCAGCATATGGGATTGTCGTTCTTTGTGAAGGGCGCTGGCGATCACCGAATCATCGGCCACACAGGGTCCCAGGCCGGGTTCCGGGCGTTCTTTTACTTCAACCCGGTCACCAGCGCCACCGTGATCGCCGTGTTCAACACCACCAACACTGCGGCCCCGGCCGAAGCGTCATACCGCCACATGCACGAAGCCGCGCAGAGGTTGATCAGGTAGGTCGCATGGTGGAGGGCCGCAGCACCGCGTACAGAACGTCATGCACCGGCGTCGGGACCCCGTGTTGCTTTCCAAGCCGAATTACGGCTCCAGTCTGCCGCTCCAGCTCCGAGGGCCGTTGGGCCATGATGTCGCGCTGCATCGACGCCGTGCTGTCCGGGGGCAACGTGTCGTAGCGTTTCCAGGTGCGCGCCTCTGCGTCGTCACCCAAGGCCACGCCCGCCCCGATGCCGATGGCGCGGACCTCGCGCACGCACGCGTCCAAAAGCGCGCGGGTCTCCGGCACCGAGCGCATCACACCAATGGGCACGCGGGTGGCCGCTCCCACGGTGCCGAACGGATCGATGAACAAGAACTTCTCCCAGAGCGCCAGGTCCATGTGCTCCGGCGTGACGGCGTGCAGACCAGCTTCCTCAAGCGCGGCGGCGAACGGCGCGATTTGCGCCCGCGCTGGCGCATTGGCGGGCGTAGCGCTGCGTGCGCCAAACTCCATCACTGGCGTCACCGCCGTGTGGGAGATGCGACCGGGTGCCGACTGCTCGGCGATAAGTCGCGCCAGTCCCTCCAGTACATGTCCATCGCCCAGCACCGCCGCGAGAAGCGCGCTGGCCTCGACACCGTTTTGTAACGGGATGACCGCCGTGCCCGGCCCAATCAGGGGACGCAGTTTGGGCGCGATGGCCTCGATCTGCGTGGATTTCACGCACACCAGCACCACATCCACCGGGCCAACGGTGGACGGGTCATCGGTGGCCGACACGCTGGGCAGGTGGAGATCCCCATCCACGCTCTCAAGGATGAGTCCCGAGGAACGCAGGGCCGCCAGCGTGGCGCCGCGCGCGATGAACGTAACCTCGTGACCCGCGTGCGCGAGGCGTGCGCCGAACGCGCCACCCACGCCGCCAACACCGACAATTGCGATTCGCATGCGGACGAACCTACCGGGAATCCTTGTGCCGCGGCTAGTGCTCCGCCGTTCGAACGCCGATCCGGCCTCAGTCCCCAGACGGCAGTTGGGGCACCCCGCTCCCTCCTCCCGCCTTCAGCAACCCCGTCTCCGTGTACAGCATCAGCTTCTCGCGCGTGTCCATGATGTCGAGGTTCCGCATCGTCAGCTGCCCAATGCGATCGAGCGGCGTAAAAAACGCCTCCCCCCGTTCCATCGTCAGACGCTCCGGCTTGTACGTGAGATTCGCACTCGACGTATCCATGATCGTGTAGTCATTACCACGACGCAGTTCCACAGTGACCTCACCAGTGATCGCGCGCGCCACCCAGCGCTGCGCCGAGTCACGCAGCATCAGGGACTGCGAATCAAGCCAGCGACCCTGGTACAGCAGTCGACCCAGCCGACGACCGTTCGTGCGGTACTGCTCAATCGTGTCTTCGTTGTGGATGCCCGTGACCAGTCGTTCGTAAGCGATGTACAGCAGCGCCAGCCCCGGCGCTTCGTAAATGCCGCGGCTCTTTGCTTCGATAATGCGATTCTCGATCTGGTCCGACATCCCCAGTCCATGTCGACCACCAATGGCGTTCGCTTCCATGAACAGGTCCAGCGCCGACGCAAACGTCTGGCCGTTGAGCGCCACCGGCATCCCTTCGTCAAAACGGATGGACACCGTTTCGCGCGCCACCGCAACGTCATCGCGCCATGCCGCGACGCCCATGATGGGCTGCACGATCATCATGCCCTTGTTCAGGAACTCCAGGTCTTTCGCTTCGTGCGTTGCGCCCAGGATATTGGAGTCGGTGCTGTACGCCTTCTCCGTGCTCATCTTGTAGTCGAAACCGTTCGCAATCAGGTACTCCGACATTTCCGTGCGACCGCCCAGCTCGTCGATGAACTGCTGGTCCAGCCACGGCTTGTACACACGCAAGTTGGGATTCGTGAGCAGTCCGTAGCGGTAGAACCGTTCGATATCATTGCCCTTGAACGTGCTGCCATCGCCCCAGATGTTCACGTCGTCTTCGCGCATGGCGGCCACCAGCATGGTGCCGGTAACGGCGCGACCCAGCGGCGTGGTATTGAAGTATGTCTGGCCCGCTGTGGTGATGTGAAAGGCGCCGCACTGCAGCGCGGCCAGTCCCTCGGCCACCAGCTGCGCGCGACATTCAATCAATCGGGCCTTCTCGGCGCCATAACCCATCGCCTTGCGCGGGATCTCGTCGTAGTCCGTCTCGTCGGGCTGACCAAGATTGGCGGTGTAGGCGTATGGCACCGCGCCTTTCGCCCGCATCCAATGCAGGGCGGCGCTGGTGTCCAAACCGCCGGAAAACGCGATGCCGACTTTTTCGCCGACGGGGAGATTCTGGAGGATGTTGGCCATGGACCAACTTAGTCCGCCGCCGGCCGTGGGCGCAAAGGACGAGTCCGGTCGAGGGGTCACGGCGCCAATCGCGCTCGCGATACGCGAGGCGTTACAATTCGACCTATCATGATCCAGTATCAGCAGCTGTTACGCCTCGTCCTCGATCAGGGCACCTTCAAGCCCGATCGCACCGGCACCGGCACGTACGCCGTGTTCGGCGCGCAGGCCCGCTATCCGCTGGCCGACGGCTTTCCGATGGTCACCACCAAGAAGCTCCATCTCAAGTCCATCATCTACGAGCTGCTGTGGTTTTTGAAGGGTGACACGAACATCAAGTACCTCACCGATCACGGGGTGAGCATCTGGAACGAGTGGGCCGACGCCCAGGGGAACCTGGGTCGTGTGTACGGCGCGCAGTGGAGTGACTGGCGCACCGCCGACGGTCGCTCCATCAATCAGATCGACAAGGTCATCCAGCAGATTCGCACCAAGCCCGACAGTCGTCGCCACATCGTGACCGCGTGGAACCCGGGCGAAGTGGACGACATGGCGTTGCCGCCCTGTCACGCCATGTTCCAGTTCTTCGTGCAGGACGGCACGTTGAGCTGTCAGTTGTATCAGCGCAGCGCCGATTTGTTTCTGGGTGTGCCGTTCAACATCGCGTCGTACGCGCTGCTGACGATGATGGTGGCGCAGGTGACAGGCCTCACGCCCGGCACGTTCGTACACACATTTGGCGATTTGCACCTGTACAGCAATCACCTGGAACAGGCTCGGCTGCAGCTTGGCCGTGCGCCGCGCGCGCTCCCGCAGATGCACATCAACCCCGCGGTGACGAACATCCACGATTTCGTGTTCGAGGATTTCGCACTCGTGGGTTACGATCCGCATCCAGCCATCTCGGCGCCCATCGCGGTTTAGGACCCCATGAAGCAGTTCAAGGCGATTGCCGCGATGTCGGAGAATCGCGTCATCGGCAACGGGCCGAAGATTCCGTGGCACCTGCCAGAGGACTTCAAGTTCTTCAAGGCGATGACCACCGGCCATGTGGTCGTCATGGGGCGCACGACATTCGAGTCGATCGGGCGCCCGCTGCCCAATCGCGAGACCATCATTGTGAGTCGTAGCGGCTACACGTACCCTGGCGTGCGCACCGTGTCGAGTCTCGACACCATCGACGTGAACGCGGATGAGCGTGACGTATTCATTTGTGGGGGTGCGCAGATCTATGCGCTGGCCTTGCCGCACTGCTCGGACTTGTATCTCACGCATGTGAAGCGTGTGGTTGAGGGCGATGTGTTCTTTCCGCCGTTTGAAGCGCGCTTTTCGCCTGGGACCACGCTGATCACCACGCCCGAGTTCGACATCGTACACTATCAGCGCTCAGACCGGAACACCGCGCCGGCATCAGGCGCAGCGCCGGTGCTCACGAACTGAGTCGCGCCAATGCCTCCGTGAATTCCTTGCGGCGCATTGCCTTGAGCGCCGAGTGGCCGAGCACCAGACTCAAATGCCGTCGAGTGTCTGCCTGGTGCAGATGCTGTTCACCGCGACCGATGCCGTCAACAAAGTCTGCGAAACTCATCAGGCGGTCGCGATCGACCGCATGCATCGCGCCCACGCCGCCGTCCGGCAGGGAAATGAGCAGGAAGACCAGCATGTAATAGCACCACGCCACCTGCTTCATGAGTTCCAGCTTCGCCAGCTCATGGGCGGCTGGCGTGCGATCGAAGTATGCCCGCAACAAGTCGCGCTCTCGCGAATCATCCAGGCGAAACCAGTGGATGGTGCTGGCCACGTCGAACATCGGATCGTTCATGCAGGCGCTGTCCCAGTCCACCAGCCATTGGCGCGTGCCGTCCTGCAAGACGTTGCCCGGATTGAGATCGTTGTGGCACGGTGCCAGCGTCAGATGCGGCGTGATAACCCGCTTGATCTGCTCGTACGCCGCCAGCACCTCCTGCAGCAACGATGGCAGCACGATGCCCGACTGCGCGAGGTGAATCACGGCGCCGTCGATGGCCTCGAAGGCGGTGCGGTGCACCGGAAATGGCGGACCACCGTGCAACGCACGCAACAGCTGCCCCAGCTGCGCGGCGTCGCGTGGCACCGGACGCACGGGCGGCGCGACGAAGGCGCTGAGACTGACACCGGTGTCGGCATTGGCGTAGAACACGGGTGGCGCGACGTCGCTGCCAGCCGCAACCTGCATGCATAGGAGTTGCCGATGCACGTCGCGGGACGACGATCCCGGCTGCGGAATACGTAGCACCAGCGCGCGATCGTCCACGCGCAGCCGATACACCAGCGCGCCAGACATGCCGTTGTTCACGCGGTCAACCGACTGGAGCACCCCGTCGGGAAACGCATGACGAATCGCATCGTTGGCTGGCGCTCGAATGGCGTCGGGAAACGTGGCGAATGGCGCAGTCTGCGGCTCAGTGTCCAACGCCAGGGAGTTTTCGGTCATCGTTTGGACTCGGGTTTCCCGCGGAGCAGGCGCAGTCGCTCGACCTGCGGGCGCAGCACGCGCGTGTTGTGCTGTGGATTGGCCATGGATGGATCGGGCACCCACTCCAGTTCGCCGCGCTCCACCGCGCGCGTGATCTTCATGCGATTGGCTTGCGTGTTGTCACCAAACGCCAGCGCGGCCGCGTTGCTGATGGTGATGAGATCGTCCACCGACACCCACCACCGGGTGCGCGCCATCAACACACCCAACGGCGTGGACCAGAACTCCGCCGAAAGCACGGCCTCGGGTGTCGGCGCACCGGCTCGCAGCAGCGTCGTCACGCGCTGCAGCGCCACTTCTGCGCGGCGGACGTTGGTGTCGGTGCGGTCATAGGACCCGTTGGCCACGCCGATCAGCCGCATCAGGTCGCGGTGCAGCGGGCTCGCGGCAGCGTCAGACGGCTCGGCGGCGTTTTCCGCGCACCCCAGCGCCCGCCCCAAGGCGGAGTGCTGGTGGCGGAATTGCTCGAGTATCGCGTCCGCATCGGCCGTGTGAAAGAGTGGCATGCCGATAACTACCGCTACTCACGTTAGTTGTCAACCCTGCCACCCCCAAACACAATCGCCCGGCCAACGGGTTCTGTTGGCCGAGCGATTGTTCAGGCAACCGATGTCATCTCGCCAAGCTGGACGGCGCTACGGCACGAACGCCGGCGCTGCCGGTCCCGATCCTCCCACTTCCTTCTTCGACCGCGTGATCTGCGGTTGTCCCGCCGCCTTGAGGGCCGCATTCACTTTCGGCAGGTCGTTCATGATGATGCGTTCCATGCGCGCCATCTGCACGTCCAGCTTGGGTCCCAGCACACCGTACACCTCGTACGCCTGCTTGGGCGGTCGCCGTTCACCACTGGCGATGAAACTCATCAGGCCGCCAATCTGATCGTTCAGGCGAATCGGATAGTTCAGCGGATCCTGACCGCTCTGGTTCTTCGTCTGGTACAACGAGTCTTCCACCGCACTCAACGAGTCGGCGAACTTCTTCACCAGCGGACCAAACGAGGCGTTCGCCGTCATCTTGGGCGTGCGGTCGGTGAGATCCTTCTTGAGGTTGCGGATCTCGATCACACCTTCATTCGCCTGGGTCACGCGATCGCGCACCTGCAGCGCGAAACGCGTCTGCTCCACCAGGTCGGCTTCCGTAGCCTCGCTGCGCGGATCGGGCTTCACCACATACTGGTACGACACCGGCGCGTTACTGCCGACAGTCATCTTTACCGTGTACGTGCCCGGCGCCATGGCCGGCGCGCCACCACGTCCCGCCCAGTTGATCATGCCGCGAAACACCGTCGCACTCTCGTGTCGCATGTTCCAGGTGTAGCGGTTGATGCCCTTCCGATTGGTAGGCTTGGACACCGGAGGCGCACCGCCGCCAAAACCGCCGCCGCCACGCCCTGCTTCCGGCGTCGGCGCGGTGTCAGTTGAGGCGACCGTCGCCAGCAGTTTACCAGCTTTGTCCATGAACTCGAACTTCACTACCATCGAGTCGGCCGGCAGGCGATACACAAAGGTCGGCGCCGCCTGTCCGTTCAATCGCAGCACCGGTACCGGCTTGTACAGATACGGGGCGTTGGCCGCCTTCTCCTGCTCGGGCGCCCAGCGCAGGGGCGTCAGATTCTCCATCACCCAGAACGCGCGACCATGCGTGGAGATGGCCAGATCGTCATCGCGCAACATCATGTCGCTTACCGGCACCGGCGGCAGGTTCTTCTGCAGGCTCTGCCAGGTGTCACCGGCGTTGTACGACACAAACACCCCGCGTTCGGTCGCCGCGTACACCATGCCGGGACGATGCAGATCTTCACGGATGGCGCGTGTGAAATAGTCAGCCGGAATGCCACTGGTGATCTTGGTCCACGTCACCCCGTAGTCGGTGGTGCGATAGAGATACGGCGTGAAATCGTCCATCTGATAGCGGTTGCCGGCGGCCCATGCGGTACCGGCGGCATGCTGACCGGCATCGATGATCGACCAGCGCATCCACTCCGGCAGTCCCTTGGGCGTCACGTTCTTCCACGTCACACCGTTGTCGCGCGTCACGTGAATGAGGCCGTCATCA
Organism: Gemmatimonadaceae bacterium; assembly: GCA_016720905.1. Classification (NCBI taxonomy): domain Bacteria; kingdom Pseudomonadati; phylum Gemmatimonadota; class Gemmatimonadia; order Gemmatimonadales; family Gemmatimonadaceae; species Gemmatimonadaceae bacterium. The sequence goes on from JADKJT010000008.1 coordinate 154,886, forward strand.
GACCCCGTCCAGATCACACCCTTCGTGATCTTCGACTCGGCAATCGTGAACACGGTGCCGTAGTACTCGACACTGGTCTGGTCCTTGGTAATCGGTCCGCCCGATGCACCCAGCGTGCGCGGATCGTTGCGCGTGAGATCGCGCGAGATGGGCGTCCATGTGTTGCCGCCGTTGGTGCTCCGGAATACCACGTTCGAACCGACGTAGATGGTATTCGCATCATGCGGCGAGTGCACGATGGGGTACGTCCATTGGAATCGATAATACGAATCCTTGGCGTCATGGCCCATAGGATTGAGCGGCCACGGATCGAGCGCTTCCGACTTGCCGGTGCGCCGATTCAACCGATCGAGGCTGCCACCATAGTTCGCGCCGAACATGATGTCAGGGTCCTTCGGATTGGACGAGATGTATCCCGACTCGCCACCGGCCACGCCGTAGAACTCGGCGTACGGAGACGCCGGCGCCGCTGGCGCGCCCCCGGGGCCGCCAAACCCGCCGCCACCACCACGACCGCCAAAGTTCGTCGCGGCCCGCACCGGTCCACACGACGATCCCGCGTCCTGCTTCGCGCCGCACACATGATACGGAAATGCGTTCGTGAGGTGTACGTGGTAGTACTGCCCTGTGGGCGCAACGACTCGCGTGGACGTCGTCCCGCCGTCGGTAGTGATGATCACGCCGTTGTCATGCGCGACGGCAATGCGCTTGGGGTTGGTCGGGTCAATCCACATGTCGTGATTGTCACCACCGCCAAAACCGCGTCCGAACGTCTTGCCGCCATCCTTTGACACCATGGGCCCGACTTGCGGCGCATACACCAGGTTCGTGTCTTTCGGATCGGCGTACAGCTTGGAGTAATACCACGAACGCTGCCGCAGATTGCGATCACCCGACATGAACGTCCACGTCGCGCCCGCATCATCGCTGCGATACACGCCGCCATTGGGCTCATGCTCGATAATCGCCCACAAACGACTCGGCTTGGCCGGCGACACGGTAATCCCGATCGCGCCCAGCGGCCCGCTTTGCGGGAGACCGGGATTGCGTGAAATCTCCGTCCACGTGTCACCACCGTCGGTGGTCTTGAAGATGCCGCTGCCCATACCACCGCTCACCAGCATCCATGGCGTGCGACCCGCCTGCCAAAATGAGACGTAGATGATCTTTGGATTGGACGGATCCATGATCATGTCCGCCACACCGGTGGAGTCGTTGCGGAAGAGAATATTCTTCCACGTCTTGCCGCCGTCGGTGGTGCGAAACACACCGCGTTCCTTGTTGGGCCCGAACACATGGCCCAGCGCGCCCACGTACACGACATCGGGATTGTCGGGGTTGATGCGAATGCGGGCGATGTACTGGGTTTCCTTGAGTCCCATGTAGGCCCACGTCTTGCCGGCATCGGTGCTCTTCCACACGCCGTCGCCATGCGACACGTTGCCGCGAATGGGGGTCTCGCCACCGCCCGACCACACGACATCGGGATTGGATTGCTGCACCGCAAGTGCACCAATCGTGCCCCCGAAGTACTTGTCCGTCATAGGCAACGTGGTCTTGCCGCCGTCGGTGGTTTTGAACACGCCACCGCCGGTGGTGCCCATGTAGTACTCATCCGGGCGCGCCGTCGAACCGGCCACGGCGACCATGCGACCGGCCTGATTGGGGCCAATGTTGCGCCAGGACACGCCAAAGCTGGTGTCGGCGGATTGGGCGCCACCGCCACCGCGACCACCTCGGCCCTGCGCGGAGAGTATCGTCGGCTCGGCGAGCGCCAGAACGACGGCGGCAGCGAGAAAGGATGAACGGTTCACGGGTCCTTGGGGGTTGTGGGAGAAACCACCTGCTGAAATACCTCACGGCCGCCCACTACCGTGCGCATCACCTTCGTGCGCAGGAGTTCGGCGGGCGGCACACTAAATATGTCCTTCGACAATACCACAAAATCCGCCAGTTTGCCCGCGGAGATCGTGCCCGTTTCCTTCTCCATGAACGCCGCGTACGCGGCGTCACGGGTGTAGTGGCGCACCGCTGCCTCCACGGTAATGCGACTGGCCGGATACCAGCCGCCGCGCGGCGTTCCGTCGGGCATCTGTCGCGTGACGGCCGTGTAGATCCCACGCAGCACGTCCATGGGAAACACCGGGTAGTCACTGCCAAACGCCTGCACCGCGCCCGCGTCGTCGAAATACTTGAAGGCGTTGGACCGCGCCGCGCGGGCTGGACCCAGCAGCGGCGCGTAATTGTTGAGCGTGGTCTCGTCGGGCGACGCGAAGATCGCCTGCGTAGAAGCGATCACACCCAATTGCTTGAAACGCGGCAGGTCGGCAGCGTCGGGCACTTCGATATGTTCCACGCGATGCCGGCGTCCTGACGTCCCGTTGGCACGGGCCGCCGCCTGATACGCATCCAGCGCCATGCGCACAGCTTTGTCTCCAATGGCGTGGAGCTCCACTTGCAGTCCGGCCGAGTCGTATTTGGCAACGCCGCGATTGAGCACATTCGCTGGCCAGAAGGGAAGCCCGGTGTCATCGGTGCCCGCATAGGGTGCCAACATCGCGGCGGTCTTCGCGTCCACCGTGCCATCCAGCATGCCTTTGGCGATACCATAGCGCAGCATGGTGCCGGTATGCGCGTCTCGCACCGTGAGATATCGCCGCAGCGCGTCGGTGGTGGCGTTGGGATTGAAGGGCACCGATACGTAGAACCGCACCCGCAGCCCACCCGTGGTGTTCGCCTGCTCGAGCGCGTCGAACACCGCCCCCGATGGCTCGCGCGCCGAGGCTTCCTGCAGCATGGTCAAGCCAAACGAGGCCGCGCGGCGCGTTTGTTCATTCAGTCGCTGCACGATATCGGCGGCCGTCGGGGCCGGCACCAGTTTCGATACCAGTCCAGACGCCGCTTCCTTAAGCAGGCCTGTGGGCGAGCCGTCGGCGCCGCGTTCGATGCGCCCCTGTGCCGGATCCGCTGTGGTCCGGGTAACGCTCGCCCTGGCCAGCGCGACCGTGTTCACCAATGACTGATGTCCGTCGCGATCGGTGAGCAGCACCGGACGATCGGGAAAAGCGGCGTCGAGGAATCGCTTGTCCGGTGCATTGCCCGGAAAATCGGACGGTGTCCATCCGCGTCCAACAATCCACGCTCCGGGTGGCAGGGTGCGCGCCCACTCCTGCAACCGTCGCACAATCACCGCCGGTGACCCGGCATCGGTGAGATCGGCCCGCGCCGACGTTGGCAGGTGCCAGTGGCCATCGATGAATCCCGGCACCACGCGCTGACCGGTCAGGTCCACCACGCGCGTATTCGGTCCGCGCAGGGCGCGTATTGCCGAATCGGTGCCAACCGCCACCAGGCGGTCCGCGCGAATGGCCATCGCCTGCGCCGAAGGGCGCGCGGCGTCGCCCGTCCATATGCGGCCGTTCACGTACAGCACGTCCGGAGCGAGAACGATGCGGGTGCGGCCTGACCATGCACGGGCATGGACAGGATCAACAGGCTGGTGAGCCGGCCAACGATGCGGCGCGGTATCGGACTCCTGATTGTTGGCATCTCCAACGCTGTCGTCGACTCGCCCCATCGGCAAGAGGACGCGCGAGGCGCTATGATGGGGCAGGATCGGCATTCCCGGCGCAGTTCACGCTTACACGGTTGACCTATGCTCATCGTTCAGGTGTTTGTGCACGTGTTTCCCGACGCTATCGACGCCTTTCGCGCCGCCACGCTCGACAACGCGCGACACAGCGTGCAGGAACCGGGCGTCGTGCGTTTTGACGTACTGCAGCAAGATGACGATGCAACCCGCTTTCAGCTGATCGAGATCTATCGCTCGGCTGACGCTCCCGCCGAACACAAAGCCACCGCACACTACGCCCGTTGGCGCGAGACGGTGGAAGCGATGATGGCCGAGCCTCGTCGGAGCACCAAGTACCGCGCGGCGTTTCCGGCGCCGGCGCAGTGGGAGATGCCGGCATGAGACGGCATGTGCAGGTCGGGGTGCTGTTGCTGGCGTCGGCGACGCTGGCATCCACGACGACGGCGCAGCCTGTGGCGCCCGCGAGCCGTGGCACCGTCGAAGTCACGGAAGCCACGATCGCCGAGTTGCGCACCGCCATGGCCAGCGGACGCGTGAGCTCCGTGCAACTGGTTGACGCCTATCTGGCGCGCATTGCGGCCTACGAGCATGCGGGCCCCAGTCTCAATGCGCTCATTCGGCTCAATCCCAAGGCGCGCGCCGAGGCCGCTCAACGCGACGCGGAACGTCGTCAGGGTCGCCTGCGAGGCGCGTTGCACGGCATTCCCATCATCATCAAGGACAATTATGACACCGGCGACATGCCCACCAGCGCCGGCTCACTGGCGTTGGCGAACAGTCAGCCGGCGCAGGATGCGTTCGTGGTGAAGAAGCTGCGCGACGCGGGGGCGGTTATTCTGGCCAAGTCCAACCTGCACGAGTTTGCCGCCGGCATCACGAGCATCAGCTCGCTGGGCGGACAGACACGCAATCCGTACGATCCGACGCGGTGCCCTGGTGGTTCCAGTGGCGGCACGGGCGCCGCCATTGCGGCGAGTTTTGCGACGGTGGGTTGGGGATCGGACACCTGCGGGTCGATTCGCATTCCGAGTGCGTACGGGAGCCTGTTCGGGTTGCGTCCGACGCAGGGACTGATCAGTCGCTCGGGAATCATCCCGCTTTCGCATACGCAGGATATCGGCGGGCCTTTGGCGCGCACCGCCACCGATCTGGCGATCGCGCTCGATGTCAGTGTTGGATACGATGCGGCCGACTCCGTCACCGTTGTCCTGCGTGACAAACCGCTCCCGCACTTTGAAGCGGCACTGGACAAGAACGCACTGCGCGGTGCGCGCATTGGCGTGTTCCAGCCGTACTTTCGCGACACCGACGCCGAAATCGCCGACACGGTGCGCGCGGCCATTGCCGCCATGAAGGCGCTGGGTGCCACGATTGTCGAAGTGCCCGTGGTTGATTTCGATTCGCTGATCGCGAACACCGGGGTCATTCCGTATGAAACGAAGTTCGACCTGATCAACTACCTGCGCGGTGTGCCGAACGCGCCTGTGCACTCCATGCGCGAGATTCTCGACCAGGGATTGTTCGACCGGGCGCTGGAAGCGCGTTTCCGCTCTATCGACACCGTGCAGTCACTCGACACCGATCGCTACCGCACCACGTTGCGTCGTCAGACCCTGTTGCGCTCGCGCATGGAGCGCATCATGGACAGTTTGTCGCTCGACGCACTCGCCTATCCCACGATGCGCCAGAAACCCACACTGGTGGGCGAACCGCAACTTGGCGGCACCTGCAACCTGAGTGCGCAGTCCGGCTTGCCGGCCATCAGCATCCCCGCCGGTTTCATGGCGGAGGGATTGCCGGTGGGTATTGAACTGATGGGTCGCGCGTTGACGGATGTCCGGCTGGTGGCGCTGGCGTACGCGTTCGAGCAGTCGGGACCGCGTCGTCGCGCACCGTCCACCACGCCCGCGCTTGTGCGCGGCGCGGTGCCAGTCGCGTTGCCCATGACGGTGCGCGCCATCTCATCACGCGCGACCGCCACGGCTCGACTCACCTACGATGCACCACGCAGTGTGTTGCGTTGGTCCGTGGCGCTCACCGGCGCATCGCCTGATGAGGTGGTGGCCGTCGTGCTTCGTCGTACCACGGAAGACCTGGGCGGGACCACTCCCGCGCCGACGCGTCGCGTGGTGGCGCGACTGCTCGGACCCGGCATGCGCGCCGCGAGCGGCTCGATGCTGCTTGGCGGAACGGAACGTCGCGCGTTGGTGGAGGGCCGGTTGACGCTGGCGATGTACGACCAGACTGGCGCGGTGCCGGTTGAGGTGGCGGTGCCGAAACGATAGAAGAGGTGGGCGTTCTCCTCTATCGCTTGATCACGAGGGGCGAGTACCCCACGCCGTCCGAACCGGCGCCGACTTGCAGTGTCCCGACAATGCTCCCGGCAGCAATATCCACCAGCGCCACGCGCCCCACGGCTTTGAGCGTCACAAATGCGTTCTTCCCGTCGCGCGACACGGTCACGCCTTGCGGTGAGGCCGCCACCAAGGCCGCGCCCTCGGCCGGCGCCATCGCCGGCACCGCAATGACACGTCGCACGGAGTGAGAGGCGATATCGACCAGATGGATCTTCTCGTCGCCAGGATCTGACACCACGGCGGTTTTCCCGTCTGGCGTGATGCCAATACGGTAGGCCATGCCGAATCCGTCGAGGGTGTGCATGATGACGCCCGTTTCGCCGTTGAGCACGTACACCTTCTTCGACTCATTTCCGCCCACCCAGACTTCCCGACCGTCTGGAGTGACCGCGATGCCTTCAATGCGCGCGCCCACCGGAAACGTGGCGCGGATTGATCGCGTTGCGACATCGATCGCGCTGACACTCATCGCCGCAATGTTGGTGGTGAACGCCCGCGTGCCATTGCGTGTCAACGCCACCATGTGCGTGGTGGCCTGTCCGGTGGTCACCGACGAATCGATGATGCCGCTCTCAAGGTCCACCACCAGCACCCGCTGCGCGCGTTCACCGGTCACCAACAGGCGTTTGTCGTCAGGAAGGAATGCCATGCCGTGCGGACGCTGGTTGCCGGCGCCCAGCTCGACCATGCGCGGCGGCGCGTTTGGATTCGTGAGATCGATCACCATGAGTGAACTGCCCACCGCACTGCGATTGCCATAGATGGAGACGACGGCGCGTCGGCCATCGTGCGACACGGCCACCTCATGCGGGCCTTCACCGGTTTGCAGTGTGGCGATGGTGGCCCCGCTCGCGACATCAACGATACTCACCGAGTGCGCATCCATGTTCGACGCGACAATGGTGCCGGAAACAGCGGCCACCACCCACCGAATGATGGCGGCACTGAGTATCGACGGAGGCATCATGAGAACGACGGGTCTGGAGGGTTCGTCAAGTGCGCGCGCGAATTCCTACCACTGCTGACCGAACGTGATCAGCGCTTTCCACCGGGCTGACTGGTCCACGGGGCGGGTGACCCCAAGGAACGCGCCGCCCGAGAACAATCGCAATCCGGCGGTAACCGACGCGCGAATACCGGCGCTGGGCCGCGATACGGGGGCCCACAGCGCCAACGACGACGGGTCGATCACGGCCAGGCGGTCAATGGCCGCGCGCGCCGCCGCGGTGGGCGCTTCGGTCCATCCACTCTGCACACCAACGCTCAGGCCCGGTGCCACGGCGGGCAGAAAGAACCGTCGCACGCGAATGGGCTGTCGCAGGAACGGACTGGTGTACTGCAGCGAACCGCGCAGCACCGCCGCGCGCGTCCCGGCAAACTCCTTGTCCAGATAGCCAGGCAGGTTTTGCTGCTCCCCCAGTTCGAACAGCTGCTGCGCCGGTGGATGTCCCCCCAGCACCGTGCCGATGTCGCCGCGGCCGATGGCCACGAATGGCCCCAATGGACGGCGCGCCACGACGCGTGCTTCCACACGCTGAAAGGCCAGCGTCCCATCGCCCCGCTCATACGAGAATCGGGCGCTTACGCCCGGCTTCACGAATTCCGCGCTCACGTCTGGGTGCCATTCGATGAGTGCGGCGGTGCGCACATAGCGTCCTTCATCGACCCCGCGATTGGGCCGATACGCCTTGCCGCCCTTGAGCGGCCCCCGCAGGTACGTCGCGGGTCGATATCGATCATCGGCGACACCGAATTCGGTGCGCAGCAACACACCGCGTTTGGCCGTCGTACGAACCGCCGCCAATGTCGCACTACGCCGATCGACATAGTCGTATGGGTCCTGTGAGGCCAACAGCGCGCCCATCGAGTTGCCCGAGTCGAACGGCACGCGAAAGTCGTTGGTGTTGTCCAATGCGCGACCGCCGCGCGCTTCCATGGTCCACAGGCCGCGCGTGCGATCCACAGACAGCCGACCACGCACGGTCTGCTCATTCCACGCCCAGCCGGCATTGGCGCGCACCACCACCCCGGGCGCCGCATCGCGCAATGACCACTTGAGACCCAATCCCGTGTACGCGCCTTCGACGCGATTGAAGTGAAAGATATCGGCTGCCCGCGGCGCGACCCAATCGAGTCGTGGCAACCCGTATGGACGCCAGCGATCCGGAGCGACATCCAGGAAGTCGTCGGAATGCATGCCGTCCGACAACGCCCCGACCGCGGCAATCCAGGCGTCATAGCGATTGACGGAATCCGTTGGGGCGAATGTCAGCTTGCGACGGCTCATCGCGCGCAGGGAGTCGGCCGCCGCCAGGGTCGCCTCGCTGAGCACCGTATCGTTCACCATCATGTCATTGAAACGCGACACGATGCGGACGACCGCACGGCCATCACCGATGACCGGAAGGGTGGCCTGCAATTCGATGCGCTGCCGGGCTGGCAGCCAGAAACGTCCCAGTCGTTCACCCTGCTCGTATTCTATGAACGCCACGGCCTCGCCCAAGGCGCCGCCAAACCGGCGAGGCGAACCGCCGGCGCGCAGGAACGTGCCCCGCATACGCACCAGTGTGCCACGCGACGCATCGAGATCGAGCTCGCCATCGAACAACACCACCGGGGACGTGATGTCCGAACGCGGCGTGACCCGGACCTGCGCAATGGGGATCGTGCGATCGCCAACGCGGATGGTGACAATGGTGTCACCACCCGAGTACGTGTAGTAGCGCTCGCGATCGGCAGCGAGTGGATGCACGGCCGGCAGCGTATCGGCGCCATCACCCCGCAGGGTGGAACGGGCCACCGATCGCGAGCTGCGCGTGCGGATGCGCAATCGATTGCCATACAAGGTGGGATTGAGCCAGCCGGTCTGGAAGACGGAGAGCATCGAGACATTCGGTCCCGATTGCTGCGCACGATAGCCAATCACATGCTGATCGTAGGCGCCGCTGCGCGTCCATCGCATGGTGCTGGCCACCTGCTCAACCGCCGCGACGGCCTCGGTCCCTTCTTCTCGCCGCAACAGCACGGCAATCTCGGTTTCGACCCGTGACTTGTAGGCGATGAGGTCCGCCGGCAACGCGTTGCGTGTGCTCGCGTCGGCCAGCAGTTCGGCCAACGCGCGGAGGGGAACGGACACTGTGCTGTCGCGCGGCGGAGTCTGCGCAGGAAGCGGGACGTGAAGCGACGCGAGGAACATCGTTGCGCAGACGACGGGAGACAGGAGACGGGAGACGGGAGACGTCCAGTCAACTGACCACGGTCGGGTCACCCGCGCGTCTCCCGTCTCCATTCTCCCGTCTCCCGTCTTCTCAGTTGACCGCTTGCCGGCGCTCCGCCGCCTGTCCCCACTCGTGCATCGCCTCATCGAGCCGATCGCGCGCCTCATCCAACTGCCTGCCCATCTGCTGTGCGCGCTGCACGCCATCGGGCGTTTCATACAGCGTCGTGTCCTCGAGCATTCCGCTGAGTTCCGCGATGCGTGCTTCCAGGGTGTTCACGCGCAGTTCAGCGTCCGCCAACGCCTTGTCGGCCTGACGAGCGGCTTTCCGTACGTCAGGGTCTGTCGCCGGTTTCCTGCCATCGGACTTACCAGACGCTTTGGCATCGGCCTTGCCAGCGCGCCCTGACTGGCCACTCTTCGCCTCGTTCGCCTTCTGCGCCTTCTGTGAGGCAACACGCGCCGCGGTGGCCTTCTCCGACGCCGCAACGGTCACGGCCCGCGCGTCGCGTTCCGCCTTGGTTTTCGTTTCCGCCCGCACGGCTTCCCACTCCACGAACGTGCCGGCAAACTGCAGCAGTTGCTGATCGCGCAACTCCCACACCAATGTGGCCAGGCCGCGCAGGACGGCGCGATCGTGACTCACGATCAGCACGCTCCCCTCGAAATCCTCGATGGCGTCTTCGATCGCCTCAATCGACTCGACGTCAAGATGATTCGTCGGTTCGTCGAGAATCAACAGGTTGGCCGTGGACAACGTGAGCAACGCGAGCGCCACACGCGCGCGCTCGCCGCCCGACAGCGTCCCCACCGTGCGCTGCACTTCATCGCCGGAAAAACCGAAGCGCCCCAGATGCCCCTGCACCATGCGCCGTTCCCACAGTGGACGCTGCGTGGCGATCGCCTCGTAGATCGACATCTCCAGCGGCAGGTGCGCGAGATCCTGTCGATAGTACGCCACCGTCGTGGACGGGCCCACTTTCACCTCGCCACTGGCCGGGGGATGCTCGCCCAGCAAGGTCTTGATGAGCGTGCTCTTGCCGGATCCGTTGGGCCCCAGCAGTGCCACCACTTCGCCGCGCTCGAGCACCACGGTGCAGTCGCGCACCAGTTCGCGCGTCACGGTGTGTCCATGATCATGTGACGGCACGGCCACGGTCACATGCTCGGCTTCAATCACACGATCGCCGCTGCGATTGCCGGCGCTGAGCCGGATAGCCATCACGCCATCGGAGCCAATGGGCGCCGAGAGGCGCGGCATGCGCGCCAGCAGTTTGCGTCGTCCCTTGGCCTGACGCGTATTCTGGCCGGCCAGGTTGCGCGCGATGTAGTCGGACTCCGACGCGATCTTTCGTTGCTGCTGATCGAACTGACGCTGCAAGGTGAGGCGGCGTTCTTCGCGCTGCGTGATGAACGAGGCGTACCCGCCGGTATAGGTGAACGCGCTGCCGCCCTCGAAATGCATCACGTGATCGGCGAACGCGTCCAGAAACGCCCGGTCGTGACTGATGCACAACACGGCGCGATCAATGACCTTGAGGTGCTGCTCCAGCCACGCCGTTGTGTCGAGATCGAGGTGGTTGGTCGGTTCGTCGAGAATCATCAGGTCAGCGGGCGTGGCCAGTTGACGGGCGAGCGCCACGCGACCGCGCTCACCACCGCTGAGCGTGCCAATGCGGGTGACGCGTGCCGCATCCGGGTCGAATCCGACGCCCATCAGCACGCTGTCCACCTGCGCGGCCATCTGATAGCCGCCATCGCGCTCGAAACGCTCCAGATCACGACCGTACTTTTCCATGGCGATCTCGCCATGATCATGCTCGAGATTGGCGGCCTGTTCGGCCAGCGAACGTTCCAACACGCGCAGCGGTCCGAACGCATCGGCGACGATGTCCCACAGCGTTTGGTCTTCCGGAAAGCGCCGATGTTGATCCATCAGCGCCACTCGCAATCCCGGCGTCCGCGCCACGGAGCCGCGCGTCGGCTGCAGATCGCCCGTCAGCAGACGGACCAGCGTGGTTTTTCCGGTACCGTTGCGCCCCACGACCGCCCACCGATCGTTTTCGCCAATGGTGATTGACACATCACGAAAAATCTCACTGGCACCGAATTCGACCACGGCGTTGCCGATCGAAATCAGGGTCATGCAAACCTCAGGGTGCTGCGCGAAGCGAGTGGCATAGCGAAACGATCACGACGACGGAGAAGGAAGAGTGGTGACGGTCAGCCACGCCGACCGCACGCGTTCGGCGGCGGCCAGCACGGTGGCGCGCTCGGCCTCGGACAACCGCCGAACGCGCGCACGGAGGCGAAGAGCACGTGCGCCATCGCGCCACGCGAGGCCCAGGTCGCCAAGTCGAGGAAAGAGCATGACCACGGGCACGGCCCACCACCCAGAGACTGATGCCGCGCGAAAGCCCAGCGCGATCAGGCCGCCCAGGACCACGTACCCCAACAAGATAAGGTGTAGGCCCGGCATAATTGCCCTCGCGATCACATCCGTGCGCACCTTGGCCGTTCGTTTGGCGAACTGCCACACGCCCCACATCAGTGGCGCGTGCAGCGCGAGGCCAACGACAGCCGGGATGGCCAGTGCGCCCATCCACGTCCAGGTCGGCCAAGACGCCTGTGCGTTCTTTCGACCAGCCGCATCCAAAACTCTGACCGCGTCCCGGGCTGAGGTTGGCGTGCCGCCGACCCTGCGCATCCAACCGGCGAAGTCGTCGGCGATCGTTCGCCAGTGAACTTCATCAGATACTCCCGAATGACGATGTTCACCCTCCTCCACCAGCCGACCGCAGCGCCCTTGCACCGAGGCCGCCGTCTCAAGGATCGGTATCGACGCGCTGGCCTGGTTGGCCGAAACCGCCGCTACCAGTCGATCTCGCGCGTCAGCATGCGACCAGCTGCTGCTTGATCGCGCGACGTCCATCAACTCCTGGTGAAGGCGAACAGACAGCTCGACCGCCGACGAGTCGCTCTGCGATTCGACCCAGGCCCGGAGCGAGAAGGGAACTCCAAGCACAACGATCAGGTCACTTCTGGGCGTTTGAGCGGCTTCATACTGAAGACCGAATCCAATAAGCGTTACGTCGCTTTTCGAAGCATCATCGATTCCCTCAAGCGCCATTCTAGCGACACCTGAGCGCGGTTTTCCGATGTGACTCGAATCGTGTACTCCACCTTCCGGGAAAACGCCCACCAGGTCGCCGGCGGCGAACGCGTCTTGAACTGACGCGAACGCCGAGCGGTTCACGGCGGCGGTATCGACACCTTTCGCGCGCATTTTCCGGGCATCACGAACCCGCGTGACCGGGATGACTCCCATCCCTTGATAGGTCGCCCGCGCCAGCGGAAGCGTGACAGCTGAGATCGTGGCCACGTAGCGCAGCGGCCGTTCCGTGGTGAAGAAGCCGGCCAGAACATCTGGCAGGTCATTGGGGTGGTTCCCGAACATCAGCGTCGCGCCCTCGGCGGGTACGCGCTCGCGGCCGATGTACCGGATTTCCCGATAGCACCAGCGAAGGGCCCTCCGGCTGATCCAACGGATGATGATCGGGACAAGCGTGACTGACATGGCGGGCGAAAGAAAGCCTGCCGGTAGCGACCGCGCGACAGGTCGGGCGACGTAGCGGACCCACGCTTGAGTCATTCTTGTTGAATATCTACGTCATGCGACGTATGTCTGACGTATACGACTAGTGGACATGATGAGGCAGATGATTCTGACGTTCTTCCCAGAGGTGCCACCATGTCTCGCCTTGTCTACGCCGGCCTTCGCGCTGTTCGCTTTGTCATGGCTCTCTCGCTGACCACCGGTCTGGCCCGCGGTCAGAGCTCGAACACCGCCGACCGTGAGGGCCGAGTCGATTCGATCGGCCGTCGTCGAATCCAGCCGTTGCCGGCATTGGCGTCCGCGCCCGAGACCGGTCTCCAGTACGGTGCCACGGTGCTCGCGGTCTGGGAACCGGCGGCGCGTCTATCCACGCGGCCGTCGTCGTTGCTCGCCTCGGCGTTACGCACGGGAAAGCACCAGACACGCGTGCGGATGGAGGCTGAGCACTGGGCTCGCGGTAACACACGCCGGATCGCCGGGACTCTGCAGTGGCAGGAGTTTCCACTGCCTTTCTATGGCATCGGCGACCGGTCGCCCGAGACGGCGAAGGAGATCTTCACACCGACCGGCACGGAAATGACGCTCACCCTGCAGCAACGCCTGACCGGCACGTGGTACGCCACGGGTGGTGTGCGCCATGTCGATCAACGCATCGTCGCCGATACCAGTGGCGTCTTGCGCGCCGGGCGCATTCCGGGCAGTGCCGGCGGCATGATCACCGAGTGGACGACCGGTATTCTGACCGACACGCGCGACAATCTCTTTGCGCCGCGCTCGGGTCACTGGATGCAACTCAGTTACGCGCGCAGCGTGGACGGCGCGTGGTCAGACTATGCCTATGGCACCGTGCGCGTCGACGCGCGCGCCTATGCAACAGTGGCCACGGAACATGTCGTTGCCACCCAGGTGCAGCTCATTGGCATCGACGGCGTCGCCCCGTTCGATCAGCTGGCGTTGGTGGGCAACAGCGACATCCTGCGCGGTTACGCGCGCGGGCGCTATCGCGATCGCTGGCTCGTCGCCGCGCAAAGCGAGTATCGCTCGCCAATTCGTCGCCGGGTGGGAGGCGTGGTATTCGCGGGGGCCGGCCTGTCGGCACCCGCAATCGATGCCCTTGGTGGTCGCCGACTGCTTCCCACATACGGCGCCGGCGTCCGCGTGCAGATTGATCAACGCCAGCGCACCGGCATACGCGTTGACTATGGTCGGGGACGGTCTGCGGCGTCGGGACTGTACATCGGATTCAATCAGGCGTTTTAGAAACCCTAGCGCGAATATGAGTCCAGTCATGCACCCCGGCGCGCCGCGCGCAACACCCATCGTTGGCCGCGAGCGCGAACTCGAGACGCTCGAACAACTGCGCCTGCAGGCCGCGCGCGGTGAAGGTGTCGTACTGCTGGTCAGCGGCGACGGAGGCATCGGAAAGACTCGACTCGTTTCCGAGCTCGCCCGCTCCGCCGCGCAAAGCGGGTGGCACGTCATGGTTGGCCGGGCCTACGCGCTGGAAGCGTCCATACCGTACGCGCCGTTTGCCGATGCCTGCGAGCCAGCGCTGACGGCCATGGACGGCAACCTGTTGCTTCGCCTGACCCGCGGCGACCGCGCGGTGCTGACCGCGTTGGCGCCATCGCGCGGCGGCAGCGCAACAGCAGAGGCGCGTGCCAGTGGTGCCAGTGCCGCGGAGCAGCGCCTGCGCCTCCATGCGGGCATCCTCCAACTGTTCACGCGCCTGTCGGAACGACAGCCGCTGTTGCTGGTCCTGGAGAATCTCCAGTGGGCCGACGACTCGTCGGTGGAACTGCTGCATTTCCTTGCGCGGCAGGTCGCGCCGCATCGCCTGCTGCTGGTCGGGACCTGGAACGAGACCGAGCGGCCTCTCCCCGACTCGCTGCGCACCATGGTGCGATCGGTGCGCGCGCTGGGCGTCGCCCGCGACCTGCGACTCGAACCGCTCACCGCTGCCGCGCTCGGCCAGCTCGTCACGCAGCGCTTTGACGTCAGTCTCGAGTCGGTTGCCCCTTTTGTCGGCGCCCTGCACGATGCAACGCGCGGCAATCCGTTCTTCGTGGAACAGATGCTCGAAGAGCTGATTTCGCGTGGCACGTTGAAGCACTCCGGTAGTGTGTGGGTTGGATGGCACCTCGAACACATGGCGTTGCCGCACTCAGTGCGCGATGTGCTGCAGGCACGCCTTGAACGCCTGCGTGCGGATGCGCGCGGACTCGCCGATGTCATCGCCGTCAGCGGCACGGCCATCGGGCATGAGGTGCTGCGGGTCGCGGTGCGCGATCTCGAGTCACCAACCGACGGGATGGACGACACGCGACTGTTGGCCGCTCTGGACGAGCTTCGGCTGCACGGGATTGTCGTCGAACAGGTCGTGCAGGGGGCCATCACCTACGACGTCGCGCACCCCATGCTTCGGCAGGCACTCATCGACGCCGTGGGGCTGGCTCGTGAACGCACGATGCACGCGCGCATTGCGACCGCACTCGAGTCGGCGCACGCGGAGCACGCCGACCGTTACGCCGAACAGATCGCGGCGCACTGGCGTCTGGCCGACCCGGCGGCCAACACGCGTAATGCGGTGCGTTGGCTGCTCCTGGCGGGTCGGCAGGCGATGGAGCGCCTTGCACGACGCGAGGCGGCCGCCGCGCTGCAGGCCGCCCTCGACCGCGCCGACGAATACCCTGAGGCCGTCGACGCCGACATCGTGCCGGTACTGCTTGATGAACTGGCGCGACTGTACCGACGTCTTGGCGAGTATCATCACGTGATCGCCATGTGCACTCGCGCACGGGATCTGGCGACGCGTCGTCACGATGACATCGGGGTGGCAATCGCCGAGCGGCGTCTGGGCCTCGCCAATGAAGGGCTGGGACGTCGGCGCGAAGCAGTCCAGCACTTTGACGCCGGGATCGCGCGGGCGGCGAGCGACACGATGCTGTTGGCGCGTTTGCGATTGGCCAAGGGCGATTCACTGCAAGCCCTGGGACAACCGCACGACGCGCGTCGCGAGATTGCCCAGGCGCTTGAATTGGCGGAGCAGCGCGGCGACGTGGAACTGCTTGCGCGGGCGCATCGGTCGCTGCTCAAGTTGCATACGTGGTCGGGTCCGGCACACCGGGCCTGGGCGCATGCGCGCAGCGCGGTTGAACTGGCCGAGCGAAGCGGCGCGCGCAACCTCGCGTGGTCGGCACACTGGACCGCAGCGGTATTGGGCGGATTCACGTCCAATATCTCGGCACTGCAGCATCATCTGGCGCGGGCCACGTCGCTGGCCGACGAGCTGCGCTCACCGTTGTTGCAGCTGCGGACGGTGGAGATATCAATCGAGTTTCACTCGGGCACCAGCAACTGGGATCGCGCGCTGGTGGAGGGAGAACTCGCCATAGCCAACGCCCGGGCCCTCGACCAGACCACCCTGCTGGCGCGCCTGCTGTACTGGGTGGGCAGCGTGTATCTGTACCGTGGCGAAACGGCAGAGGCGCAGCGCCTGTTCGATGAGGCGTGGATTGTCTCGGGCGCGGATGCCGTCGATCTGGACCAACCATTCGAGGTGCACGGTGTGCTGCCGGCGTACAGCGCGCGCGTCATGTGGCTGGGTGCGATCGGTGACCATGCGCGCGCCCTGTCGGTCGGACGCGCGGCGCTCGCGGTAGCGGATCGCACGGGCTATGTGGCGTGGGCGGTCTATCGACTGATCCCCGCCATTGCGGAGGCCGCGCTGGCACTGGACGACCGCGACACGATTGCGGAAATGGGAACGCGCCTGACGCGGGACTCCGCACTACTCGCGCATACCGTCGGTCGTGGCTGGGCGAGTGTCGTCGAGGGCGACCTCGCGCATCGCGCCGGATCACTGGACGCCGCGATCGCAGCGTTCCAGCAGGCGATTGCGATACTGGAGGCGGTGCCATTTCCCTTCGATGCCGCGCGGGCGCGGTTACGGCTGTCGCGCGTGCTGCAGGCGCACGGTGAACCCGATGAGGCCGCACAGGAGGCACGCGCGGCGTTGCAGGTGTTCGAGAGTCTCGGTGCGCGGCCGGCCGTCGACGAAGCCCGCGCGCTCCTTCGCACGATGGGCGCGCGCCTGCCGACACGACGCATCACGCCGGGAATTGACGGACTGACCGGACGCGAGCAGGAGATCGTGCGGCTGATTGCGCGACGCCTGAGCAACAAGGAAATCGGCGTGCGGCTCGACATCTCCGCACGGACGGTTGGCACGCACCTGGCAAATGTCTTCGACAAGGTCGGCATTCGGGACCGCACCGCGCTCGGCGACCTGGCGCGGGAGCAGGGCCTGCATCGCGACGGCTAGGTGGGGCGTGATCAGGACCGCGTCGATGTTGACGTCGTCCACCAAGGTCCGCACGTTCTGACTCGCTGGTCGCGCCCAACCTCCCCCCGGTCCCCACACCATGACTTTGCTCCCATCGCGCGTCGTTCACATCATGACATTCGTCGCCGCCCTCTTGCTGGCGGTCGCGCCGCGCGAGTCCGGTGCTCAGCTGGCGGATACCAAGGTGCTTACCGTTGCGGCCGTGAAATCGATGCTGGCCGCCGCGGAGGTCACGGCGAAGTCGAACGGGTGGAACGTGTCCATCGCCATCGTCGACGCCGGCGGCGATCTGGTGGGGTTTCTCAAGCTCGACGGCGCCAGCGTCGGGACCGTGCAGATTTCGCAGGGCAAGGCGCGCACGGCGGCGCGATTCGGTCGACCCACCAAGGTCTATGCTGATCGGATATTGAGCGACACGCTGACCTTCCTGTCGGTGGAAGGACTGTATGCGTTGCAGGGCGGGCTGCCCATTGCGGTCGGAGGGCGCGTGATTGGTGCGGTGGGCGTGAGTGGAGCCACCAGCGCGCAGGACGAGCAGGTAGCGGCGGCGGCGATCGCGACGATCAAGCCGTAGCCGAACGGCCGTTCTCCGCCCGGCCGGCTTACACGCGATCCAGCGGCCGATGCGGTTCGGGAGGCAGGTACACCGTGATGGCGTCGCCGGCGGTCACCTCGCCGCCGGCGAGCACCACACCCATGATCCCCGACTTGCGGATCAGTGAGCCATCGGGACGTTTTTCGAGCACGGCCTTGGTCAGCCCGTCCTGAAAGTCATTGAGCTGATGACACGGATTGCGCAGCCCGGTGATACGAACACGCGCGGTGGCACCCAACTGCAGTTCGGTGTCGACCGGCAGCGACAACAGGTCGATGCCGCGGGTGGTGATATTCTCACCGATGTCTCCAGGGGCAATCACGAATCCTTTGGCCGCCAGTTCCTCGAACAACTCGGCATGCACCACGTGCACCTGGCGGAGATTCGGCTGGTCGGGATTCTGCGCCACACGTGAGCGATGCTGGACGGTGACGCCCGCATGCGCGTCACCCTCTACACCGAGTCCTGCCAGTAGTCGAATGCGCGGTACCACGGGCTTTGAGAACTCGTGCGATGAACTGCGGCTGACCGAAATAACGCGGGGATGGCCAATCATGGCTGCCTGAGGGGTGCGAGAGTGTGCGTGGTCACGCGCCTTGCCGAGCCACGGTCACAGTATATCGTTCGCAGGGAATTTCGCGTGTACCGCTGTTTCATCAACCGCCTGAACGACCCATGAATCGCCTTTTCGCCCTGCTCTGCCTGCCGCTGGCAGCAATCACCGCGCAGCAGCCGCCTCAGATTGCCCGCATTGTTGTCTTGCCCGCCAGTCGCAGCATGACCGCCGGCGACACGCTCCGCCTGCGCGCGGAGGCTCGCGACGCGCAGGGGACCGTCATTCCGGGTGTGACCTTTCGCTATCGACTGGGCGGCTCGGCGCGCTTTGAAGGGCGCGTGGATTCGCTCGGACTGGTGACCGCCGGGTCCACCGGTATCCTGCCAGTGACCGTCACCGCCACACTCGCCGGCGCTGCACCGAAGTTCGAAGTCATCGAGATTCGCGCGCTGCCCGGGCCCGTGTCCAAGGTGGAGGTAGCGCCCGTCACGGCAAAGCTGGTGACCGGACAGCGGCTGCGCGTAACCGGTCGGGCGTTTTCGACCGCAGGCGACAAACGTGCTGATCGTGTGACGTGGAAGAGCTCCGCGCCCGCCGTGGCGAGTGTGTCGGATGCCGGTCTCATTACCGCCCTGAAGTCGGGATCCGCCGTCGTCACCGCCAGCGTCGGGGCGGTCAGCAGTGCTGTGGCAGTGACCGTGGCGGCCGGGTCGCTGACGTCGCTCGCACTAACGCCTGGCAATGTCGAGGCGCGCACGGGCGACGTGATTCGATTTGTCGTGTCGGCCAAGGATGCAGCCGGAAAGGCCATCTCGGGCCTCACACCGACCTGGAGCTTTGCACCGGGCCACGGTGCCATTGACGGCGACGGCGCCTTTGTCGGCTACGAGGCCGGCGAGTACACGGTCACCGCATCGTTCGGTGCACGCAGTGTGGAGTCCACGATCACGCTGGCCGAGCGTGACATCCGTCGCCCGCTGTCGCTGGTGGGTCGCCTGCCACGCTCGCGGTTCAGCACCGAGGAAGTGTGGCTGCATCAGGACGGCAAGCACGCCTATCTGGGCTCGGGCTCCGGTGGCGATGTGTTGTATGCGCTCGACATCAGCAATCCGGCCAACCCCGTCGTCACCGATTCGGTCATCTCCAACACGCGCCGTGTGAACGACGTGATGACGTTTCCCGACGGCAAATTCCTGGTATTCACGCGCGAAGGCGCGAGCGACCGCAAGAACGGCATTGTCATCTGCTCGCTGGATGATCCCGCACATCCCAAGCCCATCGCCGAGTTCACCGACGGCGTGACCGGCGGTGTGCACTCGGCGTTCGTGTACAAACAGGACAAGTTCGGCACGTTCATCTTTCTCACCAACGATGGCACGGGCGCCCTGCACGTCATTGACGTGAATGACCCGTATCATCCCAAAGAAGTGGCGCGTTGGAAAACCGAGGGGCGTCCCGATGCCGGACGGTCACTGCATGACATCGATTTGCGGGACGGGCTGCTGTACGCCAGCTACTGGAACGACGGTCTCATCGTGCTGGATGTCGGGAACGGCATCAAGGGTGGATCTCCCTCGAATCCGGTGATGGTCTCCCAGTACAAGTACGATCTGAACGCGATGTACAAGCAGGTGGAAGTGGACGGCGGACCCGGCTTCATTCGCGGGACGCATACCGCATGGCGGCACAAGAACTACGTGTTCATTGCCGATGAAGTGTTTCCGGCCGCATACCCCAAGGGCACGAAGGACGCGGCGGCAAGCCGCGCGTACGGGCGCCTGCAAGTGCTCGATGTGAGCGATCTCGCGCATCCGAAGCCGGTCGCGTGGTATGAGCCCGAGTACGGCGGCGTACACAACGTGTGGGTGGCGGGCGACACATTGTACATGGGCGCGTACAACGCCGGCTTCCGCGTGTTCGACATATCCGGTGAACTGCGCGGCGATCTGCGCGCGCAGGGACGCGAAATCGGGCACCTCAACACGGCAGACATGGAAGGCCATGTGAAAAACTCGGCCATGACGTGGGGCGTGGTGGTCAATCCCAAGGACGGCCTTGCCTACGTGAACGACGACAACAACGGTTTGTGGATCATTCGCATCGAACCGAAGCCCACGGTGAAGGTCGTTCCATAGTCATGCACGGTACCGCCGTTGTTCGTCGCTTCACGTATGCCAGTGCGGTCATGGTAACCGCGCTGGCGACCCGCGCAATTTCGGCCCAGACGCCGCCGCCCGCGCGGGACTATCTCGTGCTCGTGGCCAGTGAAGCCGTAGACCGCGTTGCCCTCGTCCGGTTCGGCGCCGGTGGTGCGACGATTGAGCGCGAGCGCTATGTCGGTTGGTCCACCATGGAAGTGGCTGGTCCGCATGGTGTGGCAGTGGCACCGAATGCCAAGCAGTACTTCGTCACCACGGCGCATGGGACGCCGTTCGGCCGTCTCACCAGGTTCAACACCGAGACGAATGCCGCCGAAGGCAGTGTGATGTTGGGCAATTTTCCGGCCACCGCCCAGGTCACACCTGACGGGTCGCTCGTGTTCGTCGTGAATTTCAATCTCCACGGCGATATGGAAACGAGCGACGTGTCGGTGGTCTCGGCCAACGAGATGGTCGAGATCGCGCGCATCAGCACCTGTACCATGCCGCACGGGTCCCGCATCAGCACCGACGGCACACGCCACTACTCGGCGTGCATGATGGATGAAGAACTGGTCGAAATCGACACGCGTACGCTGGCCGTCAACCGCCACTTCTTTCTGACCAGGGGCAAGGAGATGGGTATGACCGGCGCGCCGCCGGTGCGCGGTGCGGCCGCACACGCGAATCACGACATGGGTGGGCACGGCATGGAGCCACCCAAGCCCGGTGACGTGACCTGCTCTCCCACGTGGGCGCAGCCATCACGCGACGGCACGCGCGTCTGGGTCGCGTGCAACAAGTCCAGCGAGATCGTGGAAATCGACACGAAGACGTGGAGTCTCGTGCGTCGGCTGCCGGCCGGTCCCGGCGTGTACAACCTCGGGGTGACCCACGACGGCAGCAGGCTCCTCGCCACCAACAAGCGCGATGCCTCGGTGTCCGTATTCGATGTGGTGACCGGAAAGGAACTGGCGCGCATTGCCACCACGCGCAAGGTCGTGCACGGCGTCGCGGTGTCCGACGACGATCGCTATGCGTTCATCTCCGTCGAAGGGATTGGCTCGGAACCCGGCACGGTGGACATCATCGACCTCGCGACCCTCAAGAAGGTCGCGAGTGTCGATGTGGGCCAGCAGGCCGGCGGCATCGATTTTGTGCGATCGGAGCCAACACGGCGCTAGCGAGGGGTTAGCTCGCTGGCCGCTGCGGAGATGCGATATAGTTCACCGGGATCTCTCCGGTGAGTGTGCCCAGCCAGGTCACGATTGATGTCACTTGCGCGGGCGTGAGTTCCTTGCCGAGCTGATGATGCGCCATCAGACGCACCGCTTCCTCAAGGCTGGCAACCGACCCGTCGTGAAAGTACGGTCCCGTCTTGTCGACGTTGCGTAGAGAAGGAACCTTGAAGACGAACAGGTCCTTCGGATCCTTCGTCACCTGATAGCGACCGCTGTCGCCTTGTGCGAACCACGGGGCAACGAGCCCCGCTTTCTGGAACAGGCCGCCGCCCACGAAGGCGCCGTTATGGCACTGTTGGCAACCGGCCGCCATGAACGTCTGGAGTCCTTCCCGTTCGGGTGCCGTCAACGCGGTGCTATCGCCGGAGAGCAAGCGATCCCAACGGGCGGGGGTCACCAGTTTTCGCTCGAAGGCGCCGATCGCACGGCCGACATTGTCGTAGGTGATGGGCTCTGCCTCGCCGGAGAATGCGGCACGGAATGCGGCCACATAGCTCTTCGACGCGCGCAAATGGGCCAGGACCGCCGCCGAATCGAGCATCCCCATTTCAACGGGATTGAGGATTGGTCCCTTGGCCTGCGCTTCGACATCCGATGCCCGTCCGTCCCAGAACTGCGCGAAATGGCCGGCGGCGTTGTACACCGTCGGTGCATTGCGTGTCCCGGCACGACCGTCGTGGCCCAGCGACACCTTGCGTCCATCGGCGCCCCAGCCGTTCAAGGCATGGCAGCTGTTGCATGATACGTCGTGGCCATCGGACAGCAATGTCTCGTAGAACAGCGTGCGTCCCAAGGCGATCTTTGCGTCGCTGAGCGGTTGACCAGACACCTCAAGCTGGGCGGGGAGTGGCGCGAAGACTGCGAGTGCCGCCGGAGTGAGCACGATCGCGTCTGCATTGACCGTGGTTGCGGCCTCATTGGTGGCTTGGCGCTCGGCTTTGCAGGCGCCAAACATCAGAGCGCCGGCGATCGTCAGCGCGGTCAGAAATCTTGGCATGGGAACTCCCTGGTAACTAGTCGCGGATCGAAGCCGATCCGGGCAGGTCGACCGGCAGCGTCATGCGCGAGCCGGAAACACCTCGCCACCCGAAATGTCGCGCCCACCCACGAAGTGTCTGTCGGGGAAGTGCAACGACGCCGTGAGGGAATCGCGCCCGTCGGCCATGGTACGCGGACTCGTCGTCACCGCTTCAGCGTGTCCGTCCCCCCGGGCGCTGACGGACATATTGCGCGTAGCTGGGCGTCGATGAATCGAGGCCGAATTTCATGCCCTGTTTACGCGCGTTTTCACGCCCATACACCGGATTGTAGGCCCAATACACCGCCATCCGGTACGGCGTGCGCATGTGTGTCTTCAGGTCCAGGAACCGCTTGAGCATCGTCAGTGGTGCGCTCCAGATCCTGCGTGCTTCAGCAAGGGCATCGGTCAGCTGTTGCGGGTCAATATTCCGCGGAGTGAATGCCGCGTGGTTGAACCGGTATTCGGGATGGTTCCACCAGCGCCCGTCCCACAACAGTCGGCCCTCCGCCTCGAGGGTCCGGTACAACGGTGTGTTGGGATACGGCTTCAGGATGTTGAAGGCGCCGAAGGCGAACTTCTGCGCGATCGCCCAGTCGAGCGTACGCCAGATCGTGTCAATCGTATCGGTGTCATGTCCGAACGTGAAACTGGCCCACGTTTGCAGCCCGTGGTCGCGGAGCACCTCGAGCTGCCGCGCGTACAGCGGGTCGCGGTGCACCGACAGGTTCGGTGCGGCCTTGCGCATCCCCTTCAGGTCGGCCGCATTGAGACTCTCGAAGCCGACCACATGACCCAGGCATCCGCTGTCGGCCAGGAGCGACATGAGTTCCCGATCGAGCGTCATGTCGATCGACGACTGCGAGACCCACTTCAGCTTGAGGGGAATCATCGCGCGGCACATCTCCTTCGCGTGCTCCCGATTGGCACAGAAGTTGTCGTCCACGAAGAACACCATCTTGTGGTCACGCCGTTCCAGCTCCTCGAGCACCTGATCGATGTGGCGATGGAACACTTTCCGGTCGAAGAAGGCCGAGATGGCGCAGAAACTGCACGCGAAATGACAGCCGCGACTGAATTGCAGCAGGCTGATCGGGAGATACCCTTTGCCGACGTACAGGTCGCGGCGCGGCAGCACGCGCGGCGCCTGCGCCACCCCCGGCTGCGCGCAATACCGCGGCTTGAGTCGGCCGGCCTTCGCGTCGGCTACGACATCGGTCCACCCCTGTTCCGCGTCGCCGGTAAACACACTGTCGGCGTAGGCTTGCGCTTCATCCGGTACGAGCGTGGGGTGCATCCCGCCCAGAATGACCTGCACCCCGCGTTTGCGATACTCGGCCGCAATCTGGTACGAACGCCGGGCCGTCCAGGTCTCCACCGTGATGCCGACCAGATCGGTTGGCTCGTCGTAGGGGATCGCTTCCATGCGGTCATCGTACAGCTTGACGTCGACATCGGGTGGCGTGAGCGCGCCGATCACGCCCAGGGTCAGGGGCTCCATGCGGCTCTCTTCGACATAGAGCGCGTTGTCGGCGGTGCCCATGCGGGGCTTGATCAGCGTGATGCGCATGTCCGCTCAACCGTGAATGGGCGACGCATCCGCCGCATGATTGGTGATCGCCCAACCGTTCGTGTCCGTCATCTGGTCGGGCACCGACCCGCGCGGATCCAGTCCGACGCCGGGAATACCGAGCGGCGAACCCTGCTTCCGGTGGATCTCGGTCCGCGAGACAAGGTTGGTGGCGAGATAGACGCCCAACGCATAAGGACTGCGCATGTTGGCAGGCAGATCGAAGGCACGTGAGACGATGCTGCGCGCGCTGTTGAACTGCGAGCGCGCCCAATAGCAGCCGGCTTCCAGTTCGGCAGGGGTCATCCCCACCGGCCGGAACACCGCGCCTCCGTAGCGGTAGGTAGAGTCCAGCCACCACGGATCGTTGAGGAGTCGACCTTCGCGCCGCAACCGATGGTACAGCTTGGTGCCCGGCATCGGCGTGAGCGCGTTGAAATTGGCGAGATAGAACTTGTGTCGCAGCGCAAATTCGAGGTTGATCTTGAACGAATCCGGGGTGTCCCGGTCATAGCCGTGTACGAAGGTGCCATAGATCATCACGCCGGCGTCCTTGAAGCGCGCGATCGACGTGTCGTAGTCCTGATGCCGCACATTCCAGCCCTTCTTCATCTGCCGCAGGTTACCCGTATCGAGACTCTCGAAGCCAATCACCACCGAGATGCAGCCACTGCGGCGCAGCAGGTCCATCAGCTTTGGATTGCCGGCGACGTCAATCGAGATTTGGCTCGACCAGCGGATCTTCAACGGCACGAGCGCCTCGAAGAACTCGGTGGCCCTGGCCTCGTCCACGAAGATGTTGTCATCGACGATGAAGACATGGTTGCGGTCGAGTGCCTCGATCTCCCGGATCACCTCCGGCACCGACCGCTGCCGAAGGTTGCGCCCGTAGAAGGCGCTGATGGAACAGAACTCACAGGCGTATTTGCAGCCACGCGCGTACTGCACCAGCGGAATCGGCGCGTAGCGTTTGCCGCCGTAAATGGAGCGATCGGGAGCGATCGTCTCCAGCGGCGTGAGTCCGGGTTGTCGGTAGATCGGCTTGAGTCGCCCGACGCGCGCGTCGTCGAGGATCTCGCTCCAGATCCCTTCCGCATCACCGATCGCGATGGCGTCGGCGAATTGCAGTCCTTCCTCGGGCATGAACGAGGGGTGATAGCCTCCCAACACCACCGGGACGCCACGCTTCCGATACTCGGCCGCCAGTTGATAGGCCCGGCGCGCGGTGTACGTCTCGACGGTCATGGCGACCAGGTCGGTCGGCTCGTCGAACGGAATCGTCTCGAAGCGATCGTCGTACAACACCCGCTCGATGTGCGCTGGCGTCATCGACGAGAGATACGCGAAGACCAGCGGGGTCATCGCGTCACTCGCCCTGCGGTCTCCGATATTCGGCCTGATAAATGTGACTTTCATTGGCGGCCTCCACGCGCGGGACAGCTGAGACGCCCCATCTGGATCATGCGGTCGGGTTGCCCGACAGGCAAGCGCGCGTTGATACGTCGAGTGACGTAGCGTTCGACGTATTGCTACCCACCCGCCAACAGGTATGATATGCGTGTCGTCAACTGCCGAG
Organism: Gemmatimonadaceae bacterium; assembly: GCA_016720905.1. Lineage (NCBI taxonomy): Bacteria > Pseudomonadati > Gemmatimonadota > Gemmatimonadia > Gemmatimonadales > Gemmatimonadaceae > Gemmatimonadaceae bacterium. The sequence continues at coordinate 180,707 of JADKJT010000008.1, forward strand.
GTGAACAGTGTCTACCAATAGCGTGCCGGACGAACGCATGACCCCTTTGCGCATCGCACTTATCTCCCCCAAAGGTCCGTTGTATCGACACCGTGGCGGGATCTGGCGCAAGTCGCTGCGCTACCAGCCGCTGACGCTCACCACACTGGCGGCGCTCATCCCCGCCGACATTCCGCACACGGTGCAGTGTATCGACGAAGGGATCGCCGATGTGCCCCTCGACCTCGATGTCGATGTCGTCGGGCTCACCGTCATTACCGGGACGGCGGTGCGCGCGTACGCCCTGGCCGACCACTTCCGCGCGCGGGGCATCACGGTCGTACTCGGCGGCCCGCATGTCACTCTCATCCCCGACGACGCGCAACCGCACGCCGATGCGATCGTGGTGGGCTACGCGGAAGACACCTGGCCGCAGCTGCTGCACGACATCGTCGCCGGCACGCTCCAGCGCCGGTACACCATGGCGCCGGGCCTCAGCCTCGCTGACCGACCGTTCCCGCGCCGCGATCTGCTGCCCGGCCGCCACTTCATCACCAACAATGTCTTCGAGGCCACGCGCGGCTGCGTGCATCCCTGCGAGTTCTGCGTGGTACCCACGGCATGGGGCCGCAAGCCGTTCCTCAAGCCGGTGGCCGACGTCGTCGCGGACATCCGTCGGCATGGCGCGAAGAAGCTCATCTTCATCGACCTCAACCTCATCGCCGACCGGGAACACGCGAAGACACTCTTCACGGCGCTCATTCCGCTCAAGCTCAACTGGTACGGCCTGGCCACTGTCCTGCTGGCCGACGACCTCGAGCTGCTTGAACTCTGCGCCCGCAGCGGATGCCGCGGATTGCTCATGGGACTTGAGTCCATGTCGGCCGCAAACCTCAAGGGCAGCCGCAAGGGATTCAATTCACCGGATAACTTTGTCCGCGTTGTCGAGCGCTTGCATGCGCACGGCATTGCGCTGCAGGGCTGCTTCGTGTTCGGGCTCGACGAAGACACGCCGGATGTCTTCCTGAAGACCGCCGAGTTCGCCGTGCAGGCCAAGATCGACCTGCCGCGCTTTGCCGTGGTCACGCCGTTTCCCAATACGCCGCTGCACAAGCGGTTGGAAGCCGAGGGACGCATCCTCACGCGCAACTGGGAACTGTACGACGCGCAACATGTGGTGTTCCAGCCGAAGCACATGAGTGTAGAGGAACTGCAGCGCGGGATCGAATCGGCCTGGAAACATGCCTACAGCTTGAACGGGATCTGGCGGCGCATCCGCCAGTCACCGGCGCCATGGCCGGTGCGCATCGGCACAAACCTCGGCTATCGCTTCTACGCCAACAACCTGTCGCGGTTCTACAACTGCGACTGGATCATCGGGCGCGCGCCGTCAGGACAGGACATGGGATACGTGGAGACCTCCACCGATGCCGCGACCGCCGAGGTGGGCTCGTGAAGCGGTTCCGCGTCACGCTGGTCCACCCCTGCGTGGGACGCGTCCCCGGGCAGGAATACATCAAGACGTGGCAGATGGAATCACTGCCGGCGGCCGCGCTGGCCGGCCTCACGCCGGGCGACATCGAGGTGAAGTTCTACGACGACCGGTTGGAGCCGGTGCCATTCGACGAACCGACCGATCTCGTCGCCATCAGTGTCGAGACCTACACCGCGAAGCGCGCCTATCAGATTGCCAGTGAATACCGGCGTCGCGGCATTCCGGTGGTGATGGGCGGCTTTCACGCATCCCTGTGCCCCGACGAGGTCGCGCGCTACGCGGAAGCGGTGGTCGTCGGTGAGGCAGAGACGCTCTGGGGCCGCGTGCTCGATGACGCCCGGCATGGCACACTGCAGAAGTTCTATCGGAGTGAGGGGCGTCCGTCACTGGAACTGCTCCGTCCCGATCGGTCGATCTTCCGCGGCAAGCGCTACTTGCCCATCGGCCTCGTGGAGGCCGGTCGCGGGTGCCATTTCCGTTGCGATTTCTGCGCGGTGCAGACCGTCTTCAACCAGACACAGACGCGCCGACCGATCGACCGCATCCTTGACGAGTTACGCGCCCTCAAGGACTCCAAGCGCATCTTCTTTTTCGTCGACGACAACATCACGTCCAACATCTCGCAGGCCAAGGAGTTCTTCCGCGCCCTCATTCCGCTGCGCATCCGCTGGGTAAGCCAGGCCAGCATCAATGCGGCGCACGACGAGGAATTCCTCGACCTCCTGGTGCGCAGTGGATGTCAGGGCGTGCTGATCGGCTTCGAAAGCCTGAATCCGGCCAACCTCACCGCCATGAACAAGACGTTCAACACGGCGAAAGGCGGATTCGAGAAAGCGCTGGCCAACCTGCGCCGCCATCGCATCCGCGTGTACGGCACCTTCATCTTCGGTTACGACGGCGACTCCGAAGAGAGCTTCCGTCCCACCGTGGAATTCGCGCAACGACATGGCTTCTACATCGCGGCCTTCAATCACCTCACGCCGTTTCCGGGGACGCCGCTGTATCAACGACTCGAGGCCGAAGGCCGGTTGCTGTACGAATCGTGGTGGCTGGACGACCAGTACAGCTACAACCGCATCCCCTTCCAACCGCGCGGCATGTCGCCCGAGGCGCTGCAGCGCGAGTGCCTGGGCGCGCGACGCGAATTCTACTCGTGGTCCAGCATCTTCCGTCGCAGCGCCGACACGGTGAATCGATCCAACGCGTTCATGTGGCGGAATTTCTTCCCGATCAACGCGATGCATCGCGGCGACGTCAGCCTGCGTGATCACTACCCACTGGGAGACCTGTCGTGGCGCGGCACCTTGCTGACCGCGAACTGACGGAGGCACCCGGGAAAGCCGCGTCGGCCGCCGGAGCACCGGACGGCTTTGCACTCGCCACTCCCCGTGACGAAGCCGAGGTGCGGACGCTCCTGCGGCGCGTGGTAATGCCGGGAGCGGTTCGTGTGGCGTTCACGCGTGAACCCGACTACTTCGCCGGTGAGGGCCTGGCCGGTGCGGACGACCGCACGCTCATTCATCGCGCCGACGGACCGGTGAATGCGGTCGCGCGACTCAGCCTGCATACACTGCACCGCAACGGCACCGCGCGGCGCGTGGGCTATCTCGGCGAACTGCGGGTCGCGCCCGACGCCAGACACGGCGCGCGCATCCTGCGCGATGGTTTCGATATCCTGCACCGCCAGGTGCGCGAGAATCACGTCGAGGGCTGCTTCACGAGTATCGCCACCGACAACGTGCGCGCACGCCGGGTCCTCGAGCAGGGGCGGCGGTTTGGTCTTCCGGTCTACACGCCCATCGCGGATCTCGTCACGCGCGTCGTGCCGGTGAACCGTGCGACGCGCGAGGCGGCGGCAGACGGCACGACGGGACCGGCCGCCGCGCCCGTCGACCGCGATGAGCTCACCGGATTCCTTCAGCGCCACGCGCGGTCTGTGCAGCTCTCGCTCAGCTGGGACGACGCGCGGTGGCAGGCGCTCGCCGAACACGGTGTCGGCCTGCGCGACTTTTCGGTTGTGCGCGAGCGCGGCCGCATCGTCGCGGCCGCGGCCGTGTGGGATCAACGCGCGTTCAAACAGACCGTTATTTGCGGCTACGACGGGCTGCTGCAGGTGTCGCGGCCGCTGGTGAATCTGTTGGCTCGCTTCGGCGTCGCGCCTTTACTGCCGCAACCCGGCACCACGCTGGCGCTCGCATCGGTCCTCGGTATGGCCGTGGACAGCGATACGCACTGGGCGACGCTCTGGAACACCCTTCGCCAGACGGCAGCGCACCGTTCGATTGACTGGCTGGTGTTGGCGCGCGAGGCACGCGACCCGCAATTGTCCGCGCTTCGTCAGTGTCGGCGCGGCCGCGAGTATCACACGCGCTTGTACGATGTGCGATGGTCCGACGCGCCCGCCTGGCCCGATCGCTGGGACGCCAGTCCGTTTCGGCCCGAGGTTGCGCTGCTATGACCGTCCGTGGGTTCGACACCGCGCACGATGTCGCCGATGCCGCGCCGCGCGCATCGCTATCGGACAGCGAACGTGACGAGCTCTTCACCCTGCTCGACACGTACTTCGAAGGAGTGAACCGGGCGCAGTTCCAGGCCGATCTCGAGGAGAAGGACTGGGTGCTTCGCATCTTTCGTGGCGAACGACTGGTCGGATTCTCCACACTGCAGGTGTACACCGCGACGTTCGAGGGCCGGTCCCTCAACGTGGTGTACTCCGGGGACACGATCGTGGCGCCCGACGCCTGGGGCTCACCGGTGCTCGCGCGCGCCTGGATTGCCATGGTGCGTCGCATCCAGGGTGAACGCGCGTTGGAGCCCTGGTACTGGTTGCTGCTCTCGTCGGGATTCCGCACGTACCGGTTCCTCCCGGTATTCTGGCAGGAGTTCTGGCCGCGACATGACGCGCCAACACCGCCGTTCGCCGCGCGACTGCTGGCACACCTTGCGCGCGCGCGATTTGGCGCCGCGTACGACGAAGTCGCCGGCGTGGTGCGATTCCTGCGACCACAACGGCTGCGTGCACCACTGGCCGCCGTTCCCGGCGGGAAGCGCCGCGATGAACACGTCGAGTTCTTCCTGGCGCGCAACCCGGGGCATTCCGCTGGCGATGAGCTGGTGTGTCTCACCACGCTCGGCGACAACAACCTCACCGCCGCCGGAGCGCGCATGGTGCGTGGCCTCAGTCCGGGTGCGACATCCGACGTGACGGCATGAACGGCGGCGCCGCGATGGCCAATGCCTGCTGGCTCGCATCAAACATGGCGGCCCGTCAACGATTCCATCGCGCGCTGGCGGCGCCCGCCGAGACCCAGCACGCCTGGCTTCAGGCGCAACTCGCCCGCCATGCGGCCAGTGATTTCGGCAACGGACATGACTTTGCCGCCATCGCGGACTACGCTGGTTTTGCGCGTCGCGTGCCGCTGGCCGACTACGATGATTTCGCGCCGTGGATTGGCCGCATACGTCGCGGCGACACCATGGTGCTCAGCATCGATCCGGTCACCCATTTCGCGCCGACCAGCGGATCGTCGGGTGCCCGCAAGCTCATTCCGTTCACTCGCGGACTCACGACGGCCTTCGACGCGGCCGTTGGTCCGTGGATGCTGGATCTGGCACACCGACGTCCTCGGCTGGTTGGCGGACCGGCGTATTGGTCGGTCTCGCCGCTCTCCACCACCGAGACGATCGCCGATCCGGCGCGAACGAGCGATAACGCAGGCGCCGTCCCGATCGGGTTCGCCGATGATGCCGAATACCTTGGCGGCGCCAAAGCGTGGCTCGTTCGCCGGGCGATGGCCGTGCCGGCATCGATCCGGCACGTGCGTGATGAGCGCGCCTTCTGGTGCCTGTCGCTGCTGGCCTTGCTGCGACAGCCGGAGTTGCGGCTCATCTCCGTGTGGCACCCATCATTCCTCGAACTGCTGGTCGCCGCTGCCGTTGAGGCCTGGTCCGAGTTGCTCGAGGCGGTTGCGAGCGGTTCAAATCCGTGGGAGGTCGCGTTGCCGTCGGCCGCTCATGCGGCGTGGCGTGCACCGGCCAATCGCGTACGCGCCGCCGCGCTGCGTCGAATCGGCGCGTCGAACTGGCCCGCCTGGTGGCCTCGGCTTCAGGTTGTCAGCTGCTGGGGAGAGCAGGCGGCGCAATCGGGATGCGACCGTCTCCGCTCACGATGCGCCGAAGACGCGCCGCGGGTGCTCGTGCAGCGCAAGGGTCTGCTGGCCACGGAAGCCGTCGTCACGGTGCCGTTCGCTGACGCGCTCCCGCTGGCGGTGTGTTCACACTACTTCGAGTTCCTGCAGGACGACGGCGATATCCGACGCGCGCATGAACTCCGGCCAGGGGCGCACTACGAGGTCATCGTGACCAACGGCGGCGGATTGTGGCGCTATCGCTTGGGTGACGTGGTCGAGTGCACGGGACATCTGGCGGCTACGCCGACCCTGCGCTTTCTCGGACGAGGTGGCCATGTGAGTGACCTGCGCGGTGAAAAGCTCAGTGAGCCGTTCGTCGCGGAAGCATTGCGGGGTCTGTGGGGCGACGATCCGGCGCCCGCCGTCGCCGTGCTCCGGGGTTGGGAACGCGGCGCGGCGGCCGGATACGAGCTGCTGTTGTCAACCGAGTCATTGGCGGGGTCGGTCGAACGCGTGGCGCAACGATTGGAAGCCTTGCTGTGGGAAAACCCGCATTATGCATTGGCGCGACGGTTGGGTCAGTTGGCACCGCTGCAGGTCGTGACCATTGGCGAAGACGACGCACGTGACGCGTTGCGTGCGCACGCCGGCCGACTTGGCGAGGCCAAGCCCCGCACACTGGTGCGCGCGCCGACGCGCGAAACCGGCCGCCATCCCGCACACACAGGGAGAACCGCCATATGACTGACCTGCCCCCATGGCGTCCGGGTGGCGGTGTGCCGCTCACGCGGCGCATGGTGGTGCGCGATGCGGCTCGCTTCGCCATCACCATTGGCGGCGTCGGAATGACAGTCGTGCTCATGCTCTTTCTGCTTGCCCTGTACGACGGCGTGCGCACCGAAGCCAACGGGTGGGTGGCGTCCCGTCCCATCGATGCCTGGGTGGCGCAGATGAACACCACCAACTTCATCAAGGCGTCGTCGTTCCTGCCGACGGCCGTTGGGGACACGCTTCAGGCAGAAACGGGTGTTCTCGAAGTGTCACCGCTCTTGCGCGTCATCACGCTGTTGGACGTGGGCGCGCAGCGGGTCACGGCCATCGTCATCGGGTTGGAACCCGGGTCGGCGCTGGGTCGTCCCGACGTGGTCAAGGGCTCGCCGTCGGTGCGCGGCGGCGGCATCGTGCTCGACTGGGCGCTGTCGCGCCGGATGAAGGTCGGCATCGATGATACTCTCGTCATTCAAGGCCACACGTTTCGCGTGACCGGTCTCAGCCGGGGCACCAACTCCGTGCTGACCCAATTTGCTTTCGTCACCTACGACGATGCACGCACGCTCCTTGGGCTGACGAACGTGGCCAGCTACTTCCTCGTACGGGCGGCACCGGGCATGCAGAAGGACACGCTCATCGCCCGTTTGCGCGCGCGACTGCCCAAGGCGGCAGTACTGTCGCAAGCGACATTTGCCGAGAACAACATGGACGAGATGCGCGGCGGCTTGCTGCCGATTCTCTCGACCGTGGCCGTGCTGGGCAGCATTGTCGCCGTCGCCGTGCTCACGTTGCTGCTGTACGGTTCGGTACTGGAACGACGCGAAGATTACGCGCTGCTCAAGGCCATCGGCGCGCCCTCGCGTGTCCTCGGCCGGGTGATGCTGGGTCAGGCGCTGGCCGCCGTGTGCGGCGGCATGATGGTGGGAGGCATGGTCTACGCGATCGCCGTACCGATGGCCGAGGCGCTCGCGCCGGCGGTGCCGCTGTCGCTGTCAGCGCGAAACGCCATGTTGGTCGCGGCAGGCGCACTGGTGACTGGCGCCTTTGGAGCGCTCCTGCCGCTGGGCCGCATTGCACGCATTCATCCGGCCGAGGTGTTTCGCGCATGACGACCGACCAGATGGCCGTGCGCCTCCATGGCGTCAGTCGGCATTTTGGCAAGTCGAACGACGCACTGGTACGCGCGGTCGATGGCGTAAGCCTGAGCATTCGACCGGGAGCGCTGACGCTGGTGATGGGCCCCAGCGGCAGCGGCAAGACGACCTTGTTGTCGCTGATTGGCGGATTGCTTGCGCCAAGTGCGGGAGAGGTGGAGGTCGATGGCACGCGACTCGCCGCGCTGGCTCCCGCAGCCCTCACGGCGTTTCGCCTGCGTCGGGTTGGATTCGTGTTCCAGCGATTCCGACTGCTCGACGCGCTGAGTGCCCTCGAGAACATCGAGTTACCACTGACGCTCGCCGGCGTGGGCCGCCCCGCGTCGCGGGAGCGTGCACACGCGCTGGCGGCACGCGTGGGGCTTTCCCTTCGGCATGATGCGCGCGCCGGAACGCTCAGTGGTGGCGAGCAGCAGCGCGTGGCGATCGCCCGCGCGCTGGCCAACGATCCGCGAATCCTGCTTGCCGATGAGCCCACCGGCAGCCTTGACTCCCGCGCCGGGCAGCGCATCATCGAGTTGCTGCACGCTTCGGCCATCGAGGGGACGGCCGTGTTGGTGGTTAGCCACGACGCGCGGCTGATGCCGTACGCCCATACGGTCGTGCGCATGGAGGATGGACACGTAACCACGATCGATACCGCATGAAGACGACTTTTGACACGATGGTTGCCGGGCTGCAGCGGGTCTACAGCCGGTTCGACGCCGACGCGATCGCCGACACCAGGGAGTACGTGCGCCGACTCCAGCGCACGCCGCTACGCGGCACCGCGACGCTGTCCGAGTATCATGAATGCCTGCTCTTCCTGCGCGCCCATCCGTCCGATGCGGACATGGTGCGGCTGGTGGACGCATCGCTCACGCGCCTGGCGACCTTCCTGCGGAAACGCCGCAGTGGCCATGCAGAGGCGCCCGACAGCGTGGGGCTACCGTTCGTCAGCCAGGTCACACGATTCTCGCACGACTGTGTGCGATGGTTGTCCCGTCATCCGCATTGTGCGGTGCGCTTCGAAGAGTTCGCCGAGGCCACGCTCGACCTGAACGCAGTGCTGCGGCTGACGCTCACCACCCTCGAGCGGAGCGAAACGAACGCGGAGCTCTCCAACGATGCGTTGCTGGACGTGCTCGGCGTGCGGCCCGACAGGCGTCTGGCCTTTCTCCTCGCCGAGCTGAGTCGGCTGGATGGCTCGCCGTACATCAAGGACCAACTGTACGACGCCCTGGGCGTGATGGTGCGCGTAACACCCACGCATGTCGATTTTTCCGCCGCCTTCAATCGACTTCCCGGCTCCACGCCATTCTATCAGTCGGAACGCATCAGGCAGTTCGACGCGGCCGCGCTGATCGACCGCACGCTGCCATCGGCACGACGTTTGAACACCGCCGCACGCGAACACGTCGTGCGGGTGATCCGAAACACGATGACCTTGACCAGTCGCGAGACCGATCCGGCCACCTATCTTGACGCGCGATCACTGCGCGTCTTCGACCTCGATCGCGGGGTTTCAGTTGCCATCTACGGGATGACACACGACCGGCAGCTGGCGCTCGAATCGTATGTGGGTTTCACTGCTTTCCGGAACGGCATGCCGGTGTCGTACGGTGGCGCCTGGATGCTGGGCGAGCGAGCGGACTTCGGGATGAACATTTTCGAACCCTATCGCGGCGGCGAGTCAGGCTATCTCATGTGTCAGTTGCTGCGCGTGTACCACCGGATGTTCGACGTGCGATACTTCGAGGTCGACGCACACCAGTTCGGCCTCGACAATCCCGAAGGCATCGACACTGGCGCGTTCTGGTTCTATTACCGGTATGGATTCCGCCCCGTCGACCCGGCGCTGGCGGTGCTGGCGCGTCGAGAGAAGTCGCGACTGGCCGCCAAGCCGCTCGCGCGCTCGACGCGCAAGACATTGCTCGCGCTCACCGGGAGCAGCGTGGCGCTGAGTTTCGGTGGCAGGGCGCCGATCAGCCTGTACCAGATAACCACGCGGGTAACGCGTATGGTACAGCGGCATTTTGGCGGCGACCGACCCGCCGCGGAGCGCGAGTGCGTGAGCCGCTTCCTCGCCGCTTCGGGTCGATCGCGGCCGCGCGATCCCGACCAACGCGCCGCGCTGGTCGAACTCGCGATGGTGGCCGGTGCCTTGCGTGTCACCGACGCCGCAGGCGTGCGATTACTGGCCGAGATGGTCGAGGCCAAGCCGGTCGACGTGTATCGGTACCAGCGGTTGCTGTCGGCGTTCCTGAGTACGCCGCGTGTCGCCTCGTCGCGGCAGTGAGCGCAAGGCTACGGGCGCTTGCGGATGGAGTCGGCGAGTGACGCCGGCACTCGCACACCGTACGGCGAGGCGCGTGCCACGCGCTTGAAGTACTCGTAGGCCGCATCGGCCACCTGCCGGATAGTTCGCGTGGCAACCACGTCGTCGGAGTAGTTCACCATCACCGTGACGACGTACGGATTCGCCGGCAGCGCGAACAGCCCCCACGACGTTTCCACACCCTCGACCGTACCGGGTTTCCAGGCCACCCGTACCCCGGCCGGCACGCTGCCGGGGAATTGACCATCCTTGGGAATCTCCAGGATGCGTCGCAGGTCGTCGCAACGCGTCTTCGCCATCGGCAGTTCGCACGTGTGAATGCGTCGCATCAGCTCGGCCGCTTGCGCTGGCGTGGCCACGTTCTCGTTGCCGATTGCGCTTTCCAGCGGCCGAATCATCAGGCGCTGCAGCGCGATGGCTCCGAGACGCAGTGATGCCATCGTCTTGTTCACCGCGCCCATTCCCACCTTGCCGATCAGCATGTTGGTGGCCGTGTTGTCCGACAGCACGATCATCAATACAGCCAGATCGCGCAGCGCCAGCATCGATTGTCCGTCGCCAAACCACTGCGCTACGCCCGTTCCGCCTACCTGATCCGCCGCGCGCACCGCCACGCGTTCGTCCAGTGACAGCGTGCCGGCGTCGGCCTGGCGGAACAGCTCCACCAGTAGCGGAATCTTGATGGCGCTCCCCTGCGGGAATACCAGCGTGTCGTTCACGCCGAACCGTTCACCACTCTTCAGGTCGATGACCCCGATCCCCACCACCCCATCGGTCGAGCGCGCCACCTCGACCAGTCGGGCGCGGAACTTGGCGGTGAGCTGGGCGCGCTGATCGGACTGCGCCTGCGCAGGTGACGCGAGAGTGCAGATCAGCAGTGCGGCGGTGAGCACTTTGCGCATGGTTCGGCCCAGTGGCTGAGGTGTGTCGGGGAATGTGGGTCGCGCGCAGTCGTCCGACCAGCGTGGGTTTGCCTGCAGGCCAGCCCCACCGTAAGCTCAACGCATGACCAGCCGCCGCTCCTTCATGAAAGACGCCGCCCTGCTCGGCGCCGCTTCCCTTGCCGCCGGCACTCCTGCCTTGGCCACGACCGCCGCCGACACCGCGCCCAACGGCACCGCGCCCAACGGTACCCAGCCACCGCTCAAGCCACCCGCCGGCACGCCGCAACAGGTGGCGCGCAACGAAGTATTCTGGCAGCAGGTGGCCGCACGGTATCACGTGAAATCCGGCCTCAACAACATGGAGGCCGGGTTCTTCGGCATGATGGCCCGGCCGGTGCTTGAGGCCTATCACCGCAACATCGATCGTGCCAATCGCGACAGTTCGTTCTTCGCGCGTCGCGAGTTCCCGGCGTTGCAGCAGCAGGCGCGCGTGCGCGTGGCCGAGTTCATCGGGGCGAAGCCCACCGAGATTGCGTTCTCGCGCAACGCCACCGAGGCCTTGCAGGGGCTCATCGGGCAGTACAACAAGATCAGGTCGGGCGACACCATCATGTACGCCGATCTCGACTACAACGCCATGCAGTACGCCATGAATGCGCTGGCCGAGCGCACCGGGGCGAAGCTGGTGACGTTCGACATCCCCGAGCCCGCGTCCCGCGACGCCATCCTGGCGGCATACACGAAAGCGCTGGACGCTAATCCGAAGACGAAGCTGTTGCTGCTGACCCACTGCAACAACAAGACCGGCCTGTTGTTGCCGGTAAAGGACATCGTCGCCATCGCACGGCCGCGCGGCATCGACGTGGTGGTGGACGCCGCGCATTCGTTCGGGCAGGTGTCGCTCACCATGGCTGATCTCGACGCCGATTTCGTGGGACTCAACCTCCACAAATGGATCGGTGCGCCGGTCGGTGCGGGCGTGATGTACATCCGCGAGGACAAGTTGGCGTCGATCGATCGCGCGCACGGAGACGTGGGCCCGCTGGAGGGCATCGACAGTCGCATGCATACCGGTACCAGCAACTTCGCGACAATCCTCACCATTCCCGATGCGCTGGACTTCCAGGCCACCATTGGCGTCGCCAACAAGGCGGCGCGCCTGCGATATCTGCGCGATCGCTGGGTCGGCGCCGTGCGCACAGTCTCGGGGGTGGATATCCTCACGCCGGACGATCCTGAACTCGTCGGCGCGATTACCGGGTTCCGACTGCATGGTCGCGGCACTCGCGAGGCCAATCAGGCGATCACCAAAGCGCTCCTTGACGAGTTCGGAATCTTCACGTTCTACCGAACGGGCCTCGCCAAGGGCGACTGTGTGCGCGTGACACCGGCCCTGTACAACAGCGTGGCCGACGCCGACGCCCTGGCATCGGCGATCAAGACCGTGGCTTTGCGGGGGTAGCGTCCTACCTCGTTCGTTGCAGCGCCGCCCTGATCGCTTGCTCCACGATTGGCCCCATCACCCGGTATCCTGCCTCGTTCGGGTGCACGCCATCCGCTGCCAGTTCCTTCGGCAGCCCCTGCCGCGCATCCGCCATGGCGCCGTGGAAATCCGCGTACTGCGCGTCATGCGATGTGGCATACGCGCGAATCCACGTGTTGAGCGCCACGATTTTCGGTGCCGGCTCAAGTCCGGGCTTCCACGGGTAGTCGAACACGGGCAGCACCGAGCACAAGACCACACGAATTCCGTTCGACCGCGCCAGCTCGGCCATCGACGCAAGGTTGTCCTCGATCATCTCCAGCGTTGACGGACCGGTGTTTCCGGCGATGTCATTGGTGCCGGCGAGGATCACCACGACACGGGGCTTGAGCGCAATGACGTCCTGCCGGAAGCGGACCAGCATCTGCGGCGTGGTTTGCCCGCTGATCCCGCGGCCGATGTACGGCTTGCCGGCAAACATGGTGGGGAACAGCGGCGCCCACGCCTCGGTGATGGAGTTGCCCATGAACACCACGCGCGGCTCTCCGCGCGCGGGCGGAGCGAGTTCCGCGTTGGCCTGCCGGAATCGCTGCAGCGACGCCCAGTCGGACGGCGTCGGCTGCGCCGGTGACGCCGACGCCGCGAGGCTCATGAAGACGGCGGCGAGGACGCGCATGGTCGCTCGATTCATGGCCTTCACAGCCCCATCCCGCGCAGCCACGCCAGTGCTCGCGACGCATACAGGCGCTCGTCCTCCTGGCTCGTCGAGTCGATCGTTCCGGCCAACACTTCGGCCAGGTCCGACCAGAGCAACAGCCCCACACCACCCAGGTTCTCCAATCCATCGGACCGATGCTTGCCAAGCGCGTGACGCACCTTTGTCACGTCGCGATAACTCTCCACCGCCTTGACACCCTCCTCCGAGCGCCGGCGATCAGCGACCAGCAGACTGAAGTGGAAGCGCCGAACGCCGGCGTAGTACGACCCCACGTCGATGTTGCGCAACACCTGGTCGCGGTCGGCGCGTGTGGTCGTGCGCGTACTGATGTCGCCGTGCAGCTTCGCCTCGATGAACCACACCATACTGGGTGTCTCGATGACGACATCGATTTCTGATTCGCCTTCGTCGGCGTCCACCAACAGCGCCGGTGGCGGTTCCACCGTCTTCCACAGCGCAACGGTCGCATGCTCGGCATGCGACAGCATCGCACCGGGGAAGGCGGTGGCGAACAGGTCGGGCAGCCAAATGGTGGGGGCGATCTGGCGCAGCGACCGGAATACGTTCCAGGTCACGGCATCCTCGCTATTCACACTGCGCAAGTGCTTGCGCTTGCTGGCCCGCATCGACGCGAACACCGGATCGTATCGGTCGATGATCAGGTTGTCTCGGAAGTCTTCGGCGATGAACACACCGGACTTGGATTCACGTCCCTTGGTCACGTTGTCCTCGCAATCGGGGTCTTCAGTCTTCGCACCGGCTTGCCGCATTGAGAACTTACCCGTGAATCTGCCTCGCCGTCTCGTCGCGAATCGCACGGGGGGGGGGAATCACCCGGACACGGCGCCTGTCATGAGGAACCCGATGCGCCGGTCAGGGAATTGCCCTTGTTGTCACGCCTACACCGCTTCTAGCGTGAGGGGCAGTACTCACACGTCAGGAGGCGAAATGATCCGAAATGTACTTTTGGTGCTGACCGTGGCCCTCTCGGCGTGCCTCTCGACCAACGCCACGATTCTGAATCCATCCGCGGTGAAGCACCCGCCACTCTCGGCCGATCAGGTACGCATCTACCGCACCGCTGCGCAGGTTACCGGGAAGTACGAGGAGATCGCGCTGCTCAACTCGACCGCTGAATCGAGCTGGACCAACGAGCGCGAGATGATGGAATCGATGCGCCAGAAGGCGGCCAAGCTTGGCGCAAATGGCGTCATTCTGGATGCGATCGATGAGCCTGGAGCGGCTGCCAAGGTTGCGGCTGCCGTGTTTGGAACCACTACTCAGCGGAAGGGTCGGGCGATCGCGATTTTCGTCTTCCCGGATTCCACCACGAAAACGCCATAGCGACTGCACGGCGAGCACTACTGCGCGATCCCCATCAGGTATTTCCCGTACCACGCCAGATACCGATCATACCGATCGCGCACAAAGCTCGGTCGCGTGATCCCGTGAAACTGCCCGGGATAGACCACCATCTGCGACGGCACACCAAGCGACGTGAGCGCCTGATACATCTGCTCACCGCCGGCAATCGGCACGTTGAAGTCCTTCTCCCCACCCAGGAACAACGTGGGCGTCGTGATGCGATCGGCGTGCCAGAAAGGATATGACACCTTCTCCCAGAGCTTGGGGTTCTTCCACGGCGCCCCGAGCTCGTTTTCGTACTGATAGATGTACTGGTCGGAGCCGTACATCGTTGTTTGCAGTGCACTGCCGGCCCCGCTCGTGGCCGACTTGAATCGGGTGGTCGTGGCGATCGTATAGTCAGTAAGAATGCCACCGTAGCTCCACCCGCCGATGCCCATGCGCGTGGTGTCCACGATGCCCATGCCGATGACATGGTCCACGCCCGCCATCAGATCCTGCACCTCCTTGTTTCCCCAGTCGGCGAAAATCGCCTTCTTCCACGCCTGACCCTTCCCGCTGCTGCCGCGATAGTTCACCGCCAGCACCAGGTAGCCGTTCGCGGCGAACAATTCGCGCTCGAAGGCAAAGCTGTGCTGGTCCTGCCCGTTCGGCCCGCCGTGAATGCGCAGCAACAACGGGTACTTCTTTCCGGCCTGGAAGTCCGCCGGCTTCACCAGCAACGCACCGACCGTGAGTCCGTCCTTGTTCTTGAAGGACACATCGTCCGTCATGCCCACACGCAACGCCGCGAAGATCGAGTCGTTCACGTGCGTCAGCGCGCGCAGGGTCCCGTTCTCGAACGCGTGAACCTCGGGTGTTCGAACGGCCGTGCCGGTGTTGAGTACGAGCCGCCCATTGGGCGAAACGTCGTACGCGGAGACCACGCGCCGTCCCGGCACAAGACGCGTGACCGCCCCGCCGGATGCCGGCACAGCGGCCAGGTGGACGGCGCGATCGTCTCCCAGCAGGAAGCGGAGTGTCGAACCATCGGTACTCCAGGTGAGCGCGCTCACGTCACGATCCAGCGAGGGCGCCACGTATCGCGCCGCACCACCGGCACTGGGAATAACCGCAATCTGATTCTGCGTGTACGCCGACAGCTGCGGCTCGCTCCCCTGCAGATACGCAATGGACTTTCCGTCGGGGCTCCACACCGGACCCGCATCAGGTCCGTTCCACGTGGTGAGCTTGCGCGGCGTCGCGCCGACGGTGGCGTCGATCACGTAGATGTCGCTGTTATTCGCGCGATCGGGATCGGCCTCGCCCCGTTCCGTGACAAAGGCCAACTGCCGGCCGTCGGGGGACCAGCGCACCGACGCGTCATCGACATCGCCGGTGGTGAGTTGCACCGATTTCTTCGTGGCAACGTCAACGATCCAAATGTGATCGCGCAGGCGATCAAGGTAGCCCACGATGTCGCGCTTGAAGCCGTACCGGTCCAACACGATCGGTTTGGGGTTCTTCGACTTGAGCGAGTCGGGCTTTGCCTCCTCGGGGTCGGGATCGTGCGACACCACGGCAATGCGTGTTCCGTCTGGTGACCACTCGTATTCGTTCACGCCCCCCTTCAGGTCGGTGAGACGAACCGCTTCCCCTCCAGCGCGGTCGAGCAGCCAGATCTGCCCGCCTTTCGAGTCGTAGCGGCCCGACACGAAGGACAGGTAGCGATTGTCCGGGCTGAATCGCGGATTGCTTTCCGATTCCGGCGACGCGGTCATGCGAAGCGTGCGGCTGCCATCCCAGCTCACCATCCAGACGTCGCTGTCGCTCTTGTCCTTCGCGGAGTCGGTGGTGGTGACTGTATAGGCAATCCATGCGCCGTCCGGCGAAATGCGCCCCGTACCCACGTCGCGTAGACGGTAGATATCGGTAGAACGAAGGCCGCGAGGCACTTGCGACCCGGCACCATGAGGCGTGGTCAGCAAGAGCGCTATCGACGCTGCCAGCGCACGCGATGCCGATGGATGGGAGCGGAAAAGACGGGCCATGAGCGGAACGGGACGTGAGGAGCAATTCGCGAGGATCGCGTATCGTAGCACGTTTGGCGTCAAATCGCTGCGCGTTGTAGCGCGCCCAGCAGATCACCCTTTCTGCTCGTAGTATTAGCCGTCGGGTCGCCCCGCCGACTTCCATGCTTCCACCCGTGAGGACACCATCATGATCAACCGTCGGGAGTTTATTGGCATCACCACCGGCGTGGGCGCGACACTGGGACTGACCCCGCAGCTGTTGCGCGCGCTCGCCCAGGGACCGTTGATCCAGCGCGCCATCCCGTCGTCCGGCGAGAAGATCCCCGTCATCGGGCTCGGCAGTTCGGCCACTTTCTCGCAAGTGGCACGTGCCGAGGACGTGAGCGCACTGCGCGCCGTCTTTCAGGCCATGTCCGAGCGCGGGGCCCGCGTCTTCGATACGGCACCCGGATACGGTGCCTCCGAGCAGGTCGCCGGCAAGCTGGTGAATGAACTCGGCATTGCCGACAAGATGTTCTGGGCCACGAAGGTCAACGTGGCCGGCCGGGGCGGCACGGCCGCCGACCCGGCCGCGGCGCGTGCGCAGATTGACCGGTCGCTGGCGATCTTCAATCAGCCGAAAATCGATCTGCTGCAGGTGCACAACATGGGTGATCCCGCCACGCAACTTGGCATTGTGCGCGAGTACAAGAAGGCCGGCAAGGTGCGCTACGTGGGCATCACCACCACGTTCCCCAATCAGTACGCGCAGCTCATCGACGTCATGAAGAGTGAGCCACTCGACTTCATCGGCGTCGACTACGCGGCCGACAATCGCGACGTGGAAGACCTCATCCTGCCGCTGGCGCTGGAAAAGAAGATCGCCGTCCTGGCCTACGCACCATTCGGCCGCACCAGCCTGTTCCGTCGTGCCGCCGGCAAGGAACTCCCGGCGTTCGCCAAGGACTTCGACGCCGCCACCTGGGCGCAGTTCTTCCTCAAATTCACGTTGTCACACCCGGCGATTACCGCCGTGACACCGGCAACCAGCCAGGCGAAGAACATGATTGACAACATCGGCGGCGGGATCGGACGGATCCCTAACGACGCGCAACGCAAGCAGATCATTGAATTCGTGGATGCGTTGCCGCCCGCACCCGGCCGCTGAAAATGACCGCGGATTCGGGATTCCTGGCTCGGCTGCGCACCAGCGTTGGCGCGCGCCCTGGCGAAGGCGCCGTGCTGGTGTGGGCCACCGCCTACTACTTCCTGGTGTTGTGCGCGTACTACGTCATTCGTCCAATTCGTGATGATATCGGCGCGTCCAGCGGCGCCGAGAAGCTGGCCTGGTTGTTCACTGGCACCATGCTGGGCATGCTGCTGGTGCATCCCCTCTACTCGAAGCTGGTGTCGACGCTGCGCCGACGGCAATTCATCGGATGGACCTATCGATTCTTCATCCTGAATCTGATCGCCTTCTACCTGGTGTTCCGGGCCGTCGACGCGTCTCAGGCGGTATGGGTCGGCCGCGTATTCTTTATCTGGACCAGCATTTTCAATCTGTTCGTGGTGTCGGTGTTTTGGTCGCTTATCACCGACGTATTCCGTCCGGGGCAGGGCAAGCGGCTGTTCGGTGTCGTCGCCGTGGGTGGCACGGTGGGTGCCATGCTGGGTGCCACCATTACGACGGCGCTGGTCGGTGTGCTTGGTCCGCTCAATCTCATGCTGGTGTCGGCGCTCATCCTCGAGCTGGCCGTGCGCGCCTCGCGTGTGCTGGACCACGCCGAGTCGGGAATGCGGACCGTTGAAGCGCACGAGGCCTCGTCACCCCGTGTTCTGACACCCACTGAAGCGAGGATTGCGTCGGCGGGCGACGCGTCGCACGAGGTGATTGGCGGCGGCATGCTGGACGGGATCAGGCACATCGTGTCGTCGCCCTACCTGCTGGGCATTGCCTCACTGATCCTGTTCTACACGATCTCGTCCACGTTCCTGTACTTCCAGCAGGTGGACGTCGTGGCCCGCGTGTTTGGCGACGACCGGGCGGCCCGCACGCAGGTGTTCGGCACGATGGACATCGCCGTGAACGCGCTGACGCTGCTGGCCCAGCTCTTCCTCACCGGCCGCTTCATCAAGTGGCTGGGGGTGGGCGCCGCGCTGGCGTTCCTGCCGATCGTCACCATGATCGGCTTTGGCATCATGGGATTCGCCCCGGTGCTGATGGTGCTGGTGGTGTTCCAGACCATTCGTCGCGCCGGCAACTTTGCGATTCAGCGGCCCGGACGCGAAGCCCTGTTCACGGTGCTTGATCGCACGGACAAGTACAAAGCCAAGAACTTCAGCGACACCTTTGTCTATCGACTGGGCGACCAGGTGGGTGCGTGGTCGTACGCAGGGATGGCGGTGTTCGGACTGGGACTATCAGGGCTGGCGTTCACCATGGTGCCGTTCTCGGCCGCGTGGCTGCTGCTCACTGTGTGGTTGGGTCGGCAATACGCGCGCCGCGAGACGCATTGACGCGTCGCGCGGACGCCTCAGGCGCGTCGTTTACGGGTGCTTCTTCGGCAGGGCCGGCGCCTTGTCGGGCCCGCCGTGCGCTTTCACGAGTCCCGTATCGAGCAGGTCACCGCCGCCGCTGCGCTTCGCCACCGCACGCGTCGCGCTGTCGGCCAATGCCGTGTTTCCGGTAGCCTGACCCACCATGTAGATGCCATACCATGGCGCCGCATGATCGGGGACATCCTTCGCGGCGGCCTCGTAGAAGCGCATGGCTTGATCGTACTGTTTGAGACGGAAGGCGATGTTGCCACTGTCCAGACGTGCGGCCGCGCTGGCTGTCAGGCCGGGCGGCAGTTGATTGGTTGCACCCGGAACAAATGCGCCACCGTCGGCTGCACCGAGCGGTGTTTTCGGTACGTCGGGGGCACTGCAGGCCACCGCCAACAGGGTGACCGGTGCCAACAGACCTCGCGACAAGCGGCGAACCGAGATCCCATATATTCGACTCACAAGTGCTCCGTGTCGTGATGGATTGACGCGTACTTCAAGTGGCTCCAAGATGTTCTGACACTATCGCTGAGCGGTGAGCCTGCCTTTCCGATTGTCGCAGGAGGTTGCTGCGACAGCACCCTAGAACCGCCAGCTCAGCGAAACATACTGCTGCAGGAGCCGATCCACCGCGCCAATCTCGCGATACGTCGAGACCATCACGTACCACTGCCGGCCGATTCCGGCATCCGCATCGAAGCCCACCCACGTGGTGCGCGCCGGTACCATACCATCGGTCGCGCGCTGGTCGTCACGTCGGCCGGCTGTCGCTTCGAGGCGAATGCGGCCGAACGGATTGGCCTCCACTGATGCCGAGGTCAGCGTACCCGTCACCGTGGGTCCCGTGTATTTCGTGGCCCGGGCTCGCATGCCGAGTCCGAGCGGCGTCAGGCGTGTGACCGACAGCATCGCGGTGTTTGACTGGCTGCGTCCTACCGTCTCGCCGTTGCTCGTGCGCATGTCCGCGCTCGCGTAAACGTGCGGCACTGACATCGATACGCCGCCCCAGTATCCCTTGCGCAACGCATCGTCGAACGCGATGTCCGGCGTGAGAAAGTCCCGGTACAGTCGCACGCTGCGCCGACTGTCATAGCCACCGTTCACCGACAGCGACCGGTTGAGCGCTACGCGCAACGTCGCGAAGGTCGAAGTCGGGGTGATGCCCTTCCCCGCTTCGGCGTCGCGTTTCCAGCCACGATTGACATCGATTTCCTGCGTGGCATACAGCGACAGTACGGGACTCACATAGATCGTTGATAGCAGCGCGAACTCGCGATTCACACCATCGGTGGTGTACGACCCCACGCCCCCCACGGTCGTCTGGAACATCGAGCCGGTGCCCGGCGCATTGTGCCACTGCAGCCAGGCCCCTGCCTCCTTGATCGCCCCCGACGGGTGGAAGTTGAGGTAGTCGGGCTGTGTGCCGCCCAAGGCCCCCACACGCCAGTGTTTGCGGTCAATATCGAGGGTCAGACCATCGAAGAACCCCAGCGGAGACAACACATTGGAAAGCTGTCGTCCCATGGTCACCCGAGCGGGGAACGTGCCGCCGCCCTGAAACTCGACCAGCGATTGATAGACACGCGTGCTGCCGTCGATTCGTCCGCTGCCGGTGGTTTGCCGGTGGGCACGGGCGTCAACCAGAATCCCCAGCGGTGAACCATCCATGCGATGTCCTTCCAGTCGCAAGTCGACGGCCGGCTGCGTGAGTCGCCCACTCGATCCCGTGCCTGTCTGCAACGACATATAGCGCAGGCCCAGACGGCCCTGCAGCGCGCGTGGTCCCTTCTTTCGCGTATCCCCCAGACGCGGCGTATCGCGCTTCGCGCTGTCGCGGCTCACGGTGGTGCTGGACGCCACGACCACGGGATCGACCGCCGGAATAAATCGCGCACTGTCCCCGATCACCACGCCGGTGCCGCGGGTGATGCGCGACGCGGCACTGGACGACGACACGAACTGCACTTCGAGCACGGCGATGACCGAATCGCGCCGCATGATATCCACCACGCTCCGTTCGCGCAGTCCGGCCATGCTGCCAGCATCGATGTAGATCAGTTCGCCGCTCAGGTACGTAACCCGTGCCCACCGGAATCGCGGGTCGGCCGCGGGTTTGACTGCCGCGCCGCTCGTCGGTGCAGCAGCGGTGGTTGGTACGACGATTTTCTTCGCGGTGGCGCTATCGCGCGCGGCCGACGGCGTCACCTTGCGCACCGGTGTTGTGGCCGGTCGCTTGGGAAGTGGCGCACGAGCGGCGCCCGACTGCTGTGCCGCGAGCGGACTGGCCACCAGCAGCCCGCCCACGCACAACGCCGCCGCGACGGCGATTCTCAACTCGAGCCTCGTGGATGACACGCGTAACATGCGGTGCTCTCGTAGCGGTACCCGCTGCGACCACGGTGCTTGCTGTCCATCGTGGTCTGGGCGTGCTCATGACATGTCAGACAGGTGAACTCCTTGTAGTTCGACGTGTTCGCGTGGCATTGCGTACAGGTTGTCCATTTGGCGCGGTGCTTGCCCGAGTAGATCGGGAACCACGGTCCGTCGTGGTTGAACGTGGCACCGGTCCATTGCGACGTCGTATGGCAACTCTCACACGTTGTCGGGAAGCCCGCCGTGCGATGGTTGGGATTGGTGGTCGCGTTGAACTCTGGCGTGTGACAGGCACTGCACACCTTGGGCTTGCCGCGGTAGACGCCGTCGGAGTGACAGGCCAGACAGGTGGCCGGCAGGTGGCGACCCGTGAGCGGGAACGTCGTGGTGCTGTGACTCCAGGACGACGGGGTCCACGCGGTGACATTGTGGCAACTGGTGCACGTGGTGGAGTACCCCAACGCTGTGTGATTCGGCCGCGACGAAGAGGTGAACGCGTTCTGGTGGCATCCCACGCAGGTGGTGGTCTTGCCACGGAACACGCCGTCGCCGTGGCAACCCTGACAGGTCACGGTGCGATGCGCTCCGGCCAGCGGGAACGCGGTGGTGGCATGATCGAATGATGCGGGCGTCCACGCGGTAGCCGAGTGACACGTTTCGCACGTGTTGGGAAATCCCGACGTACGGTGATTGGGTCGCGTGCTGGCATCGAACTTCGCCTGATGGCAGCTGGCGCAGGTCATCGACTTGCCGCGATACACCCCGTCACCATGACATCCCAGACAGCTCACCGCACGATGCGCCCCGACCAAGGGGAATCGCGTGACGGCATGATCATACGTCGCGGGCGTCCATGCCGTCGCGGAATGGCAACTCTCGCACGTTGTGGCGATCCCCGACGCCCGGTGATTGGGTCGCGTGCTGGCATCGAACTTGGCCTGGTGACAGCTCACGCACGTCATCGGCTTGCCCTTGTACACGCCGTCGCCATGACAGGCGAGGCACGTGGCCGAACGGTGCGCGCCGACCAGCGGGAATCGCGTCAGCGCGTGATCGAATCCGGCCGGTTTCCAGGCCGTCACCGTGTGGCACGTTTCACAGGTGGTGCTATAGCCGGCCGTGCGATGATTCGGCTGTGTGGTGGCGTCGAACTTCGCTTGATGGCAGCTCACACAGGTCGTCGGCTTGCCGCGATAGACGCCATCGCTGTGGCAGCTGGCACAGCTGACCGCGCGATGCGCGCCGCCAGCGGGAAACGCGTGACCGCGTGATCGTACGTGGCCGGCGTCCAGGCCGTTGCCGTGTGGCAGCTCTCGCAGGTGGTGGCAATGCCCGACGCCCGGTGATTGGGTCGCGTGCTGGCATCGAACTTGGCCTGGTGACAGCTCACGCACGTCATCGGCTTGCCCTTGTACACGCCGTCGCCATGACAGGCGAGGCACGTGGCCGAACGGTGCGCGCCGACCAGCGGGAATCGCGTCAGCGCGTGATCGAATCCGGCCGGTTTCCAGGCCGTCACCGTGTGGCACGTTTCACAGGCGGTGCCATAGCCGGCCGTGCGATGATTCGGCTGTGTGGTGGCGTCGAACTTCGTTTGATGGCAGCTCACACAGGTCGTCGGCTTGCCGCGATAGACGCCATCGCTGTGGCAGCTGGCACAGCTGACCGCGCGATGCGCGCCCGCCAGCGGGAAACGCGTGACCGCGTGATCGTACGTGGCCGGCGTCCAGGCCGTTGCCGTGTGGCAGCTCTCGCAGGTGGTGGCAATGCCCGACGCCCGGTGATTGGGTCGCGTGCTGGCATCGAACTTGGCCTGGTGACAGCTCACGCACGTCGTGGGTTTGCCACGGAACACGCCGTCCGCGTGGCATCTTTCGCACGTCGTGGCGCGATGCGCCCCCACCAAGGGGAATCGCGAGTGGTCGAACGCCGCCGGTTTCCACGCCGTCACCGTGTGGCAGGTTTCACAGGTGGTACTGTAGCCGGACGTGCGGTGATTGGGCTGCGTGGTCGCGTCGAACTTGCCCTGATGGCAGCTCACACACGTGGTGGGCTTGCCCCGATACACGCCATCGCCGTGACAGAGCTGACAATTCACCGCGCGATGGGCACCGGCCAGCGGGAATTGCGTCTGGTTGTGATCGAAGGTCGCCGGCTTCCAGCCGGTGGCGGTGTGACAGCTCTCACAGGTGGCGGGAATCCCGGTGGTGCGATGATTGGGCTGCGTGGTGGCGTCGAAGTCACGCTGGTGACACGACTGACAGATGCTTGGCTTGCCGGCGTAGACCCGGTCGCTGTGACAGGCGAGACAGGTGGCGCCGACATGCTTGCCCAGCAGCGGGAAACGCGTGGCGTTGTGGTTGAATGGCGTGCCGGTCCACCGTTGCGTGCTGTGGCAGCTTTCGCACGTCGTCGCGAAACGGGCCTGCGCGTGGTGCGGCGCCGTGGTCGCGTCGTACGTGGTCTGGTGACATCCCACGCACGTCATCGGCTTGCCGCGGAATACGCCGTCGCCATGGCAACTGCGACAGCTCAGCGTCAGATGCGCACCGGTCAACACAAAGCGCGTGATCGCCGCATGATCGAACTGGCCGTGTTCCCACTGCGCCGGCGTATGACACGTCTCGCACGTGGTGGGGAACCCCAGCTGGCGGTGGTTGGGCTGCGTGGTCCCATCGTAGTTGCGCTGGTGACACGACTGGCACACCGCCGACTTGCCCGCATAGACCTTGTCGCTGTGGCAGGCCAGGCACGTCTGCGGCACATGGCGCCCGGTCAACGGGAAACGCGTCTGCGCATGATCGAATCGCGCACCGGCCCAGGCGGTGGTGGTGTGACACGATTCGCACGTGGCGGCGAACCGGGCCTGCGCGTGATGCGGATTGGTGGTGGCGTCAGCCTTGCCCTGATGGCAGCTGGCACAGGCCATCGACTTGCCCTTGAACACGTTGTCGGCGTGACACCCCGCGCAGGTGACCGCGCGATGGTTGCCGGTCAGCGCGAATCGCGTGGTCCCGTGATCAAACGGTGCGCCCAGCCACGTGGTGGTGGTGTGACAGCCTTCGCATGTATTGGAGAATCCCGCCGCGCGATGGGGCGGCTTGCTGGTGCGATCGACATCGGGCTGATGACAGCTGAGACAGGTGGATGGCGTGCCCGCATAGGTGCCGGTCTTGTGGCAGGATACGCAAGTCGCGGCCACGTGCTTGCCAGTGAGCGGGTACTTGGTCTGCGTCTGATGATCGAACTTGGCGCCTTTCCATTGCGCCGTGCCGTGGCAGGATTCGCACGCGGTCGGGAATCCCTGGCTGTGCTTGGGTTCGGCCGCCGCGGCGTAGTCGGCCTGATGACACGAGACGCAACTCATGCTGCGCCCGGCATACGCGTTGTCCGCGTGACAGCCGGCACAGGTCGCCGTCTGGTGCTTGCCGGTCAGGGCGAATTTGGTGGTGTTGTGGTCGAACGAGGCGCCAGTCCAGGTGGAAATCGTATGGCAGCTGGTGCAGTCCTGCGAAAAATGCGCGGCCACGTGATTGGGCGACTTGGTGGCCCGGAACGTCGGCGCATGACAGCTCTGACAGGAGCTGCTGCGCGCGGCAAACTGCAGTTGGCCGGGTCCCGTGCGAATGTGGCACGACTCGCAGGTGGCGATGGCGTGGGCGCCGCGCAACGGGAACCGCGACGCCTGATGCGTGCGTACAGCCGTGCCGCGATCGATGAAGCTGCGCGTGTTGTGACAACGGGCGCAGCTCACGCCGAATTCACCCTTGTGCGGATCGGAATGGCAGGAGGCACAGGTGGTGGTGACGCCCTTGAAGTCGAGCTGCTTGTGACACGACAGGCAGGTGGCGCGCTCGTGCGCGCCGACCAGCGGAAACGTGCGCTCGGCATGCTTGAACGTCGGGGCGATGCGCGCCGGCTTCCAGGCATCCGCGCGATGGCAACTGGCGCAGGCTTCGCGCAACTCGGTGCCGTGCGGTGAGCTGACCGTGGACGCTGCCGTGGCGACGCGCAGAGGCGGCTGAATGGCGGGACGCGGTTGCGCCCCGCCAACACCGGTGGCACCGAGGAGGGCCACGCCCAGCAGCAGTCGTAGCGACCACGTCATCGTGCCCCCTTCGGTTTCGCGGTATGACAGGATTCGCACGCGGTGGACACACCAGCGTACTGCCGGCGCGCCGATTCCGGTGTGTTCGGCATCACCGAACGCGCTGGCGCGATCGGATGACACTTGGCACAGGCGACCGTCGCGTGGGCGCCAGCCAGCGGGAATTTGGTGGCCTTTTCATGGTCGAACCGTTCGGCACCGGCAAAACGCAAGACGGTGTGACACGACTCGCAGGCTCCACGATCTTTGCGACGACCGAACTGGGTGCCATGCAACTCTTCGTGGCAGCCCACGCATTGGGCACTGCGTGACTGCGAGAACGGCAGGGCCGGCAGAGCCAGCGCACTCAACTTCAGCGAGCCACGCCCCGCCGGCGCTATCAGCTCCTTGTGACAATTCGCACAGGGGAGTGCCCGATGGGCTCCTTCGAGGGCATAGCCCAGCGTGCGGTGACTGTCGCTGGTGACAGTGGACGGACGAAAGCGTGCCGTGCCATGACAGCCACGGCATGACGCGCTGCCCCCCAAATTGGCCTTTGCGCCACTCGCCAGATAGCGACCGGCATGCGGGTCAGCGTGGCAACTCGCACACGCCGTATCACCAACGGCAAACGCAAACTTGGCCTTGCCGGTGGACATGGTCAGCGCCGGAAGACCCTTGCGATCGACGGCATGACAGGCGGCGCACACGGCCGTCGCGTGCGCCCCTTCAAGGGCAAAACGGAATTTCGCGTGGGCCGCCACGGTCGTCGTGCTGGGCCTGAAGCCCTCCACCGTGTGGCACGACGTGCAGCCGCCCTTGGCGCCGCGCACCGCCGGTTGCCCATCATGCGCGTCGACGTGACAGTCGGTGCACGTGGTGGCGGTCATCTTGAGGCGGACATACATCGCGGCGCTCAGCACACCCTGCGCCGAACCGCCCGTCGCTGACGCGGCGGCAGTGCGGACCGTGGTGTGGCAGGCGGCGCATTTGGTTGACGTATGCTTTCCCTCGAGCGGATACGCCGTACCGGCGTGTTCCGCCACGGTATAAGTGGCTGGAGCGAATCCTGCCACCTTATGGCAGGCGGCGCAGTCACGGGTTCGGCCCGCTTCGTTCCGATGTACGTCCGCATGGCAGCCGGCGCAGGTGGCAAAGGCCGGTGTCGGCTTCTCGTTGCCCTTGCCATGACACGCCGCACAGCTCACCGCGCCATGCTTGCCACTTAGCGGGTACCGCGTGGCGTCATGGTTGAACTCGCGCTTGTCGATCGTCGCCCACCCCTTCGTTTCGTGGCACGTACTGCACGCGTCCCGAATACGGCCCTTGTGCGGATCGGCGTGGCAGTCGTTGCACTTCGCATACGGCACCGGGCGGTACAGCGGGATTTTTTCACCCTTCGCCGACAGCTTCAGCGGCAGTCTCGCGGTGGCGTGGCACTTCTCGCATTTCACGTCCGAGTGTTTGCCGGTCAGCGGATAGCGCGCGTCGTCATGGGCGAACGTGGGAGCCGGTGCCCACGCCTTGGCATCGTGACACTGGTCGCAGCCACCCTTGAGCGCCCCCTCGTGAATGTCATCGCTGACGTGACAGCTGTTGCAGGTGGTCTCGAATCCAACCCACGGGGTGCCAGTCTTGCGCTTGGACAGTGCCGCCACCGCTGACTTCCGATACTTCGTGGTGTGGCAGTCCTCGCACTTGGCCTCGACGTGCTTCCCCTCAAGCGCCCACCCGGCCTGCTTGTGATCAAAACGCGCCTTGCCCGCTCCCGGCCAGGCGATCATCGCAAAGTCTTCGCCGGCATGATCAGGGTGGCAACTCGCGCATTCCATCCGCTGCGAGGCCGTCAGGCGCGCATGATACCCGCGCTTCTGGTCGATCAGCGACTTCACATCCTTGTGGCAATTGAGGCACGAGGTGGCCATCGGCGCCCGCGACAACGAGTGACACTGTACGCATTGCGCGGACCCCTCCAGACTGGCGTGCGGCCGGGCCAACTTGCCGGGCGAGATCTGCCCCGCCACGCTGCGCGGGAGCGCCATCACGAACAGCGTCACCATGACGGCCAGCCCGCGCGCCAGCCATCGACGCCTGCCGTCACCACAGTGCAGCGCATGAATCATCCGACCTTGGCGACCTCGCGCGGCATCGGCACGTCCTTCTCCACGATGCGCACACCCAGCTTCTCGAGAAACGCCGACGGAGCTTCACCGCCGATGCGCACGATGACCGTGTCGTTGGGCAGGATCATGGTTTCACCCTCGACGTCCATGACCACCACGTCGGAGCGAATTTCGCGCACTTCGCTGCGCAGCATCGGAATGACCAGCCCTGACGCGATCGCCTGATTGAGCTTGTCCTGGTTGCGTGCCTTCACCCGCGCAAACGACTCACCGCGATAGCTGAGACGCACTTCCGTATTCGGTTGGTTGGCCAGCCCCAGCGCCGACTCCACCGCGCTGTCGCCGCCGCCAACCACCAGCACTTTCTGGCCCGCGAATGCTTCCATCTCGACGATGTCGAAGAACACCTTGTCCGTTTCCTCGCCGGGCACGCCCAGGCGCCGCGGAGTGCCGCGACGTCCCATGGCCAACACCACACGCCGGGCGCGGTAGTGAGCCCCCTCGGCGACCACATCGAAGAACCGGCCGTCGCGGACGACACGATCGACCTTCACTCCGGTTCGCACCTGCAAACCGGTATTCGCGATGATCGTTCCCCAGACCTCAAGCAGCGTCTCCTTGGAAGCGTCCGCAATCCAGAGGTCCCCGTAGAGGGGGATCGACACCGGCTCCGCCAACAGCAATTTCTTGCGCGGATACTTGCGTACGGTATCGGATACCGATCCCTGTTCCAGAATCACATAGCGCAGACCGGCGCGGAGCGCCTCGAGTCCCGCGCTCAACCCGGCCGGGCCCGATCCGACGATGCACACGTCGAATGCCTCCGGATCGCCGTCGTTGCGCGCCTCACACGGCGGCAACTGTGCCACCACGTGCTCGATGGCCATCTTCCCTTCGTTGATCGCGTTCTTGATCAGACCGCGGCCGCCCAGTTCACCGACGATGTAGATGCCCGGCACGTTGGATTGGAAATTGCCGTCGATCATCGGGACCGCGATGCGATTGATCGCGGCCCCGGTCGTCACGGCAATGGCGCTCACCGGACACGCCGACACGCAGTCGCCGTGGCCTTTGCACAGCGCGTCGTCGACCACGGCCAGCTTGCCACGCATCACGATGGCGCCGACTTCAGGGCATGCGGCCACGCAGGTGCCACACCCCACACACATGTCAGCCCGCACGAGTGCGCGCGGTGGCGCCGCACCCGGCGCGGCCGCACCGGGTGCGGACGTCGGTGCACCCACGATTTCGAAGATCTGTTGGGCAATGCCGCACCCCGGACAGTAGGTCGCCGAGAATGCCACTGATGCGCCGCATCGCGCGCACGGGCGCGATGCCTCTGGCGCGCGCGGGGGCGCCGTGCCGGCCGGCGCACTGCCGCGCAGGTGCCACCAGATGAACACCCCGGTCAGCGCAAAGAACCCAATGGTGGTCAGCAGCATACCGTGCCTAGTAGAACCAGGTCGCGCCCATCACCACCACCACCGCCACATGAATCGTGACAGCCAGCAGCGCGGTCAGCGCGAAGGGCATGTGGGCGATGTGCCAGAATCGGAACACGCGCTGCGTGGCCTCCAACATGCGCGACTGATCGACCAGCGCAATCTCCCGCGAGGCCAGCTTGGCGACACGCTTGATGGCCTTCCGATCAACCCCGGGACGCGATGCCCACTCGTTCGAAAGCGTCCGCACGCGATTGAAGCGACGCACGTCGTCCAGCAGCAGACGCTCGAGCACGCCCATGACCGTCGTCGCGGGTGCCCGTTCTTCCGGCGTGATGGCCCGCATAACGACATCCACCGGCTCACCCAGCGCGGCGGCAATGGCCTGCAGCAGCGAGTCCCGTTCGCCGGTCACTTCTTCGCGCGTCAACTCGACACCACTGCGCGCGCGCGGAATGCGCACGTACAGGTAGCGTCCCACCACGCCACTGGCACACACCACCAGCATGGCAATGAAGCCCAGCCCGATCACACCATCGGCACGCCAGGCCGCATGAATAGTCAGCAACAGCGGCAGGCCGAGCGCCATCGTGACGTGTACATCAAGCCAGCGACCAATCGCTCCGGTAAACGCCAGCGCGCGATACTTCTTGCGCAACGGATACAACCAGAGAAAGACGAAGATCAGGAACGCGAGAATGCCGGCGGTTTGCCCGACCGCTCCCGAGGGCTTGAGGAACGCGTGAAACGGATGGCGAGGACGGGCGGTGCTCGGCGCGAGGTAGTACGAGGCGCCGGCGAGATTCACCATCGTCAGCACCGACAGCAGCAGCGTGACGGGTACTCCATCCCAGCGACCGGCGCGCGCCGTGGCCCGCCGTTCGGCGGGGACCTTTCGTGCTGCCGTCGTCGACAGCGTGTGGCTGGGAGCCGTCATCGTCTATACCTGACCTGCCAATCGTCGTGCGCTCTCGCACCGTCCGGATCGGCGGCCGCCGATCCCGTCTGCACCCGCGTCCTCGGTACACCGAACTTATACGGTATTGCCCGCATCGTATGTAATACGAATCACGGGTTTCGTTCGGGATACTGTATTCCCATGCGGTAGTGACGGGTGGCCTCGGGGGATGGTCACGGGGCTGTGATCCGGCGCACACATCTCGCATCAAAAGGTGCGATGCCGGGCCCGGGCCGTGACGATGGCGTCCCGGGGCGACTGCGGCGCGATTCAGCGCCGACTGGACGGCGGCACCAGTCCCTTCATGCGCATGTAGGTGACGATGTTGCCATAATGCTCGCCGTCGTGCATCACGTTGAGCGCCAACGCACCAAAACGTGTGGAATTGTCGCCGAACAGCTGAATGGGCGCGCCGCCACTCGTGGCCGGAATCGCATAGGCCCTGGCACAGTAGGCGGTCGATTCCTTGAGCGCTTTCACCAGGGCGGCCTTGGTTTTCGCCGCCTTCTCCACGGCGTCTTCGGGCGGTTGCGGGTCACCCAGCACGGCGGCACAGATCAGGTTCTGCGTGCCCGCCACGTGGCCAAAGAGTTCGCCAAACGTGCGCACCGTGGCCACCGGCCGATACGCGTAGTCGGCCTCGGACAGTTCCTCGGCCGCTGTGGTGATGTAGGCGATGGTCTGCTTCCAGTTGTCGCGCATGGCGGTGACACTGGCGTTCGGATCAGCCGGTTTTGTGGTCGCTGGCTGCTGCGCGGATCCGATGACGGGAAACATCAGCGCGACACCGACTGTCAGTGCCTTCAACCGCGATTGGCCAGCGATGGTCATCAGCAATGCCTCTGGTGGGTGAATGTGTGGATACGGTCGGGCGATGACCTATCGTGCGACCGTCACGGAAAATGGCACCGACATCTGGGTTGGCCTCCACGACATCTCGATCGCGCCGCGATTGGCACCGATCGCACGCACCACAATCGTGAACTCCTCCACATGATTGGGCACAGGAGACATGGCCATCGGCACACGACCCAGATCCTGCGAGGCATCGTACTGCGTGCCCCACTGGCCCGTTTGCTTGTTGACGATCAGGAAGGTGCCCGATCTGGTATGCTGGACCCACAGCGTGTACATGCCGGGCGGGACGGTGATTTCTCCGGACGCGGGCGCCCCCAGCACCAACACGCGCGTGGTGAACAGATGCGTCGCATCGTTGGCCCCGGCGCGCCACACGGAATCGAACGGCACCAGCATCCCGCCCCACACCGTGCGCTCGCGCACCAGCGGACGACCATAGTCGATCACCACCATGCCGCCGGGCCCGAATGCGGCACGCGCATCTTCCCGCACGGACAGGACGCCGGTCGGCTTCATCGCCTTCGCAATCGCGGCGAGATCCAGACCGCCGTTGCCGCGCGTGGCCATGGCCTTGTTGGTCGTGAGCGATCCGTCCAGCGACATCAAGCGATTGTTGGCATCGAATCGCAGCGCCATCGCGTACGGGCCGCCGCGCAACCGCACGGTGTCACCACCGGTCAACGCAAAACCCGTGAAGCCCATATTGCCGGCTGCGCCGAGCGCGGGAATGGAATCCACGGCGCCGCCGGCCTTCCTGATGCCCGCCAGCAGTTCGGTCGGTCCAAACACAAACACCGGGAAATTGATCAGCGCCTGCTTGGCCGCGAACGCGCGACGCTGGGTGCTGTCGGCAAACACCACCTCGCGCACGACGGAGTCGGCACGCACGGTGAATCGCGTTTCGGTGGGCGTGTTGGGTGCGAGCGATCCATCAGCCTGCAGTCGCTTGATGCTCGCGCCCGTGGGTCGGCCGTCCTTGCCCAGCATCAGGCTGTATTGGACGCGCACCACCGCGGCGCCCGATCGCTGTACCATTTCGCCGGTCAACGAGGTCGGGGTGCGCGTGTATTGCTCGATGGCGAGGGTGTCCTTGCCCAGCCGGTACACCAGTGAGGCCTGCTGCGCGGCAACACTGGAGGCGCTGACGGCAAGCGCGAGGACTGACAGTGCGAGACGCATCGAAATGGGGTTGGAGGGAACACGTACGGCGCGCGCACGATAAGATGAGACATCACAATTGCGCGGGCAATGTGACCAACCCTCTGCCACCTGGGTTACTGGGCATGCCTTTGCCGGAAACCGCCGCCAATACGCCCTCAGACGCCCAGATCGTCCGCGCGGTTCGCTTGGGCGACGTGGACGCCTTTGCCCGTCTGGTGGACCGGCACCATGCCCGCTGTCTTCGAGTCGCGACCCATCTTCTGGGTGACGCCGACGACGCCGACGATGCCGTGCAGGATGCCTTCGTCCGCGCCTATCGGCACCTTGGCAGTTACCGGGAGCAGGACCGCTTCGGTGCGTGGTTCCTTCGTATCGTGGTGAATCAATGTCGCTCACGCGCGACGCGCGACGCGCGGTACACGCCGTTCGATGCCGAACGACATGAGGGCGAGATTGCGACGAACGCCGAACCGGATGTGGGAGAGCGCCGGGCTGAACTCGCCCACGCGCTCGCGCAACTTGGCCCGGCTCAGCGCGAAGCGCTGGTCCTTCGCTTCGCCGAGGAACTGAGCTACGAAGAAATCTCCATCCTCACCGGGGTTGGGATATCGGCCCTCAAAATGCGGGTCCAGCGCGCCTGCATCCGGATGCGCACGTTGCTCGCCGAGCACCTTCACCGATGAACCCCACATGAGCGCCACCCGCGATCCGTTTGAATCCGCGCTCCCCGACTGGGTGGGCGAAACGCTGCGAGAGCCGGTCGAGAGTCACCCCCGTTCCCGGGCGCGCATCATGGAGGCCGTACGCGCGCTGCCCGCTCCGCGTCGGCGTTCGGCACCGATGCGTCCGTCTCGCTGGCTACGACGCGGACTGCTCTCGCCGATCAGTGGGGCGATCACCAGCGCCGTGCTGGCGCTGAGCCTGCTGCTTCGCGCGGACGGCGGCGCCAGCGCTCTGTCCGATATCGTGACCGTCACCCGCGTCCTCGGCGACACGGTGGTTCCCGTGCACACGTTGCCCTCGGCCAGCGGCACAATCCGCTGGCTGGACACGTTGCGCATCGTGGAATTCGTCATTCGCGGATCGTCGGTGCACGCCGTCGCGATATTGGGGGATTTCAACAAATGGCAGCGAAACGCCACACCGCTCAGCGCTGGCGCGCCGCATGAGTGGCGGGCGCGGGTGCTCGTGCCACGTGATGCCCTCGACGTGGCCTATCTGGTGAACGACCGACACCTCATTCCCGCCACGCTGCGCCCGACGCGCCAGCGCGTCACTCCTGATACATCGCTTCGATCAGGTCCGCGTATCGCTGGTTGATGACTTTGCGACGCACCTTCATGGTCGGCGTGAGTTCACCCCCGTCGACCGTGAACTCGTTCGGCACGATGGTGAATCGCTTGATGGTCTGCACTCGCGCCAACCCGCGGTTGACGTCGTCCACCCGACGCTGCATCCACGCCGTGTAGGCGGAGCAGGTGGCGGCTGCCACCACGTCCCGCGCGTCACTCCCGGCTTCGACGGCCGTGGTCGCGATCTTTTCAGGATCAAGCGTCAGGAGTGCCACGAGATACTTGCGGCGATCACCAATCACCACCGCCTGGCTCACGACCGGTACGCTCTTCAGGTGCGCTTCGATCATCTGTGGCGCGACGTTTTCGCCACCGGCCGTGATCAGCAAGTCTTTCTTGCGATCGGTGATGGTGAGGTACCCATCGGCGTCGAGCGATCCCACGTCACCGGATTTGAGCCAGCCGTCGGCATCCACCATTTCGGCTGACGCGTCCGGGTTCTTGAAGTACCCTTTGAACACGTGGCGGCCCCGCATGCAGATCTCACCGTCTTCGGCAATCCTGAGTTCGCTGCCGGTCATGGCGATGCCGACGGTGCCCATGCGCGAGCGCCCGGGTGTCGAGATGGTGGTTGGACCGCTGCATTCGCTCATGCCGTACACCTCGCCAATCGGAATCCCCACGCTTCGGAAATACTCCAGCGTGCTGCGGGCAATCGGCGCCGCGGTACTGAAGAACGCACGGGTGCGGTCGAATCCCAGTCGACGGCGAACCTTGGAGAACAGCAGCGCGTTGGCCAGCGGAAAAAGCCACGGCCGGGGACGTCCCGCTTCGTCCGCGGCACCCGTGGAGAGGCCGATGCGACGCGCCCACGCGCCGATGCGGCGCTGCAGTGGTGGCAACGCTGCGCCCGCGGTGGTCATGCGTTCCTCGATCTTCTCCCACACGCGCGGCACGGCGAAGAAGAGCGTGGGCCGCACCTCGCGCAGGTTGTCTCCGAGTCGGTCCATGCTCTCAGCGAACCACGTGCTGGCACCAGCCGTCATCAACGCATAAAACGCTTCCTGCTCGGCGATATGCGAGTAGGGCAGGTAACTCAGCGTGCAATCGGTGCTGTCCATGTTCACCGATTGTCCCATGGTCCACGCGGTCCACGTGATGTTGTCATGCGTGCACATAACGGCCTTGGGATTGCCCGTGGTGCCGGAGGTATAGATCAGCGTGCAGACGTGGTCCGGTCGTTGGGCGGCGATGCGCGCGTCGAGATCGGCTTGGGACGTACGTGGGGCCAGCGCCAGCATCGCGTCCCACGAGAATACATCCCGCTCCGCGCTGGTACCGGTCATCAGCACGATGGCCTTGAGCCGCGGAAGTGTCCGTCGCACCGAGAGGACCTTCGCCAACTGCGCGGCATCCTCCACTACCGCGATCGTGCATTCCGCATGATCGATGATGTACTGGCACTGCTCGGCACTGTTGGTCGCGTAGATGCCGACCGGGATGCCACCGGCGAGAATGGCTCCGAGATCGGACAACAGCCATTCAGCGCGATTGGCACTCAGGATGGACACGCCATCGCCGGGCTGGAGACCCAGCTGTAGGAAGCCAGCCGCCACGCGACGCGTGAGGGTGTGCGCTTCACGCCACGTGATGGTGTGCCACCGTCCACCATGTTTCGAGTGCATGGCAGGACGGTCACCATGCCGCGCCACCGTCGCGGCGAGCGTATCGGATATCAGGGCCACCAGGTGCGTCCTCCCTATCTGTTCCGGGGGCGAGGCGGAGCATGGAACGGCGGGCGAGCGGTCGCGGTCTTAAACGTCCAGCGCCACGGTGCCAGACGCAACCAGCCCACGCCGATATGCCGTCGGCTCAGGCGTCATCCGGGACGCGATTGGCGCCGAGCCGCGTCGTGGTCTTGGCTTCCTTCTTCATCGTAGCACCGTGATCGCGGTGTGCCGTGTGCTTCTTACCTCCGCCTCGCACCTTGCCCTTGCCGGCCACACGAACATTGGAGCGTTTGCGCCCCTGTCCTCCCTTTCCGCCTTTCATCCACGCCTCCATGGTACGGATTGTGCTGCTGGTGCCAGCGCGTCGCCGCGAGGCCACGCACCATGTCACCAGACATACTAGTCGGGAAGGCCGACTTGATTTCCTCCTCCTCCTCCTCCTCCTCCCCAAAAAGCGCTCGGGCTCCGTGTCACCAGAACCCTCGGACCGTGTGGATGTACCGTCGGTGAACCAGATCGGGATTCTGGCGCGCCGCCGGATCGAGGCCGAAATGATCAAACCCATTTACGACGTTCTCGTCCGGGAATTCGGGCAGGAACGCGCCGCCGACATCATCGGTGAAGCGGTCGCGGATGCCGCCAGGGCGACTGCCCGGGCAATGGCCTCGCAGGAGCCTTCGGGCGCAACGCTGAGTTCATTTGTCGCCCTTCAGCCGCTCTGGACGAAGGATCGAGCGCTTGAGGTCGACATCCTTGTTGAGGATGAGGATCGCTACCACTACAACGTGACGCGCTGCCGGTACGCGGAACTGTATCGGGAGATGGGCCTTGGGGCGATTGGCCATCTGCTCTCGTGCAATCGTGATCGGGTCTTCATCGAAGGGTACGCGCCGTCCGTGCATCTGACGCGCACCCAGACCATCATGGGCGGCGCCTCGCACTGCGACTTTCGCTACGACCGTGCACCGTGAAGTGCGCGTCAGGCGCCGCGATCGTGACAGCGGTCGCGACCGGCACGGGTGTCGGTCACGAGAAAACCGAAGGCCCACTTGCGGGAGCGCCCGTCCGAGTGGACTGTAACCCGCCACCCCTTACCCCCACGGGCCCCGACGACGGCGCCTGAGGATCAGCTCTATGAGTGACGTCTCATGTCGTGTCTTCACGTATTTCCACGCCGCCGAAAAAGCCGGGTGGATCGATATCGACACACTATTGGACGGCTTCCCGCTGTCGCGCGCGTATCTCGAAAACCCCAGCAACCGCGTCGCGTGGAATCTCTGGCGTCAACTCTGCGAACGCTCGGCCCGGCAATTGGGCAGCACGGAACGCATCCGGGATTCGGGAGGCTTCGCGGTCAATCCGACGATTGCGGGGTTCTTTGGTCCGGCGATGACACTGTTTTCCTCGCCCAAAGACATCTATCGCATCGCTTTCCGCTGGCTCTGCCCGTCCATCTATCGCTCGCATCGTTTCATATACGGAGAACTGCCGGACGGCCGAATCGAGCTCCGCATTGAATTGCGCGAGGGACATGAGGGATGTCTGTCGTTCATGCTGATGTTCGAAGGTGGCATTCGCGCGGCGCCTCGTTTTGTGAAGTTGCCCGACGCGATCGTGCAGACCACAAGCATGACCGATCGCCGGTCGGTATTCGTCGTGACGCCGCCGGCCAATCGCTCGCTGACATCACGCATCAGCCGTTTGCTGCGGGCTTCCACCACCTCGTCGGAGATTGAGGCGGAGCTGACGTTTCAGCAACAGCAGTTGCTCGCCACCCACGAGTCCCTGCGCACCAGCGAGCGTTCCTTTCGCTCCGTCCTGGATGCGTTGCCCGTCCTCATCGCCATCCAGCGAAACGGCCGAATCGTATACGCCAATCCGGCGTTGGCGCGCAGCCTGGGAGTCTCGTCGGGCGAGCTGATCGGCCAGTCGCTCGACGCGTTGGTGGTTGACGACGATCGGGCGCGCTTTCGGGCGATGGTGCTTGACGACCCGCGCGACCTGGGGCGTCTTGAGGAGTTGCGCATGCGGTTCAACGGTGGCGTGGAGTTGCACGCGGCAGCGCTGGGTGTGCGCGATGTGATGTTCGAGGGAGAAGCGGCGAACGGGCTGCTGGCGCTGGATCTGACCGAGCGGCAGCAGATCGAGGCGAAGCTCCGTGACAGCGAAGACACCATGGCCGCGCTGGTCGCCACGCTTCCCGATCTCATCGTGCGCATCAGCGCACAGGGCGTGCTGCTCGACTCGCAAGGTGGCACGATCATGCGGCGGGCCGGCACGCTCCAGCATGTGCGTGGTCGACAGGTGCGGGAGCTGATCGGCCGGTTGCCCGGCGTCACCGAGGAACTGGTCACGCGCGGATTGGAGACCGTACGCGAGTCGATTGCCGATCGCGAGGTGCGCCAGTTGGAAACGGAGGTGACGTACGACGACGGGTCACATCGGACGTTCGAGCTGCGCTTTGTGCCGATTGCCGCTCGGAGCGAAGTGCTGGTCATCGTGCGTGACGTCACCCGCCGCCGGGCGGAAGAACGTCAACTGGCCATCTCCGATCGGCTGATTTCACTTGGTACCCTGGCCGCCGGTGTGGCCCACGAGATCAACAACCCGTTGACCTACGTGATGGGCAGCCTGAGCGACCTCACGCACAGCCTGGAGCGCCTGCGTGGCGGCGCGTCAGCCGTCGACATCGCGTCCCTGCAGCCGGCACTCGATCAGGCGCGCGAAGGGGTCGCCCGCGTCGCGGCCATCGTTCGGTCACTGGGCGCGATTTCACGCGTCGATGCGCGCCATATCGAACCCATGGATGTCCACGAGGTGCTCGAGCAGGCCATCGCCATCACGGCGCACGAATTGCGGCGCAGTGCGCGCCTCGTGCGCGGGTACAGCGCCGCACACACGGTCATGGCCGATCGTGTGCAGCTGGTCCAGGTGATGGTGAATCTGCTCGCCAACGCCGCGCAGGCGATTCCCGAGGGCAACTGCGACGCCAACGAAATTCGCGTGACGACCGGAGAAGCGGGAAGCGCCATCTGGATCGAGGTCCAGGATACCGGCGTCGGCATCGCACCGGGCGATGTGGAACGCGTCTTTGACCCCTTCTTCACGACCAAGTTGCAGGGTCACGGAACGGGCCTGGGGCTTGCCATCTCGCATCGCATCGTTGGCGATCTGGGCGGACGTCTCACGGTACGCAGCGCCATGCAGCGCGGGTCGACGTTCCGGGTGGAATTACCACGCGCCACGGTGCCCGCACGCGACGACGATCGCCGCGGAGCAGACCCGCTGGTGGCTCCGTCCTCAGCGCGCATCCTCATTGTCGATGACGAACCCGTACTGGCGGAGATGGCCCGGCGTGCGCTCGCGGGGTGGGATGCCGACGTGGTTCACTCCGGACGCGCGGCGCTCGCGATGCTGGCCGCGAACGCCGCGTACGATCTGGTCTTGTGTGACATCACCATGCCGGAGCTCACCGGTGTTGACGTCTATGAGCAATCCATCCAGCGACAGCCCGATCTCGCCGAGCGTTTCCTGTTCATGTGCGGCGGTGTGACCACCGATCGGGCCCAGCGATTCCTTGACGACGTCAAACCACAGGTCCTGTGGAAGCCGTTCGACACGGCGCAACTGAGAAGCTGGGTGGGCAATATGCTCGCTGGTTCGGTGGTGTCCTGAATGCGATCATGAACGCGCGAACCGCGTCATGACCTGAACGGTCAGTCGGACAGCACAAACGTGACCTTCATGTCGACGCGATACGAAGTGATCACCCCATCCTCGCATTCGACTTTTTGACTCGCCACCCATGCGCCCTTGACGTTGCGCAGCGTCTTGTGCGCCCGTGCGATACCCTTCTCGATCGCATCTTCAAACGACTTCTTCGAGGTGGAAGTGATTTCAGTGACTTTGGCGACTGACATTGAGAATCTCCGGCAGGATTGGTGATTGCATTGCTGCGAATGATCAACGGCAACTGAACATTCAGACACTCCGGGCGGGCGCGCAAGCGGACGCGGCCGACCGGAAGCGCCCCGACCCGCCAACCCGACTGTGACGCCGGACGAATAGTTCGAGTTACTGGGCGTGCCCGGTGCCGCGCCGGTTATTCTACAGCGTTCGTGGGCAGACCCTCCTTGGCCGCGTCGTGCTGAGGCTCCTGATCGCCTTGATCCCATCACGTCATGTCGCAGTTCTTCCGCATTCCCGGCGGTGTGTCGGCCGTCGGCGGTGTCGCCGCGCTGTGCCTCATCGCCGGCTACACCAGCCTCTGGATGGGCGGCACCACGGGGGCCGCCGGGCTACTCGTCCTTGGCTATCTGGTGTGCCTGCCGTTGGCGTTGATTGTATTCGCCAACACCGGCGCGGGAAGGCAAGTGCCGAACGATCCGGACGCACCGCCGTACGCCATTGCGGCGCTGGTGGGATTTGTCGTGTTCACGTTGTATGTCCTGACACTGGCGCCTTCGACGGCCATGTGGGACACCAGCGAATACATCGCGGCCGCGAAGACACTGGGTGTGCCCCATCCGCCGGGCAATCCGGTATTCGTGATGGTCGCGCACGCCTTTGCCGCGCTGCCAATCCCAGTCGGCTATGCCGCTCGCGTGAACCTGCTTGCCGCCACAACCAGTGCCATTTCGGCGGCGCTCTGGTTTCTGGTGGCCCATCGTTCACTGGCGGGATGGTCGCTATCCCGCACGCCGCGCGTCGTGATTGCGGTGGCCTGCGCGTGGATCGGCGCGACGGCCTTCACGGTGTGGAACCAGAGCGTCGTGAACGAAAAGGTGTACACGCTGGCCATGCTGGGGCTCGCCGCGTCGTCGTGGGCGGCGCTGCGATGGCACGATGCACCGGCGCAATCGCGACGGGCCGACGGGTTCCTGCTGCTGG
This sequence comes from Gemmatimonadaceae bacterium, assembly GCA_016720905.1. NCBI lineage: Bacteria > Pseudomonadati > Gemmatimonadota > Gemmatimonadia > Gemmatimonadales > Gemmatimonadaceae > Gemmatimonadaceae bacterium. Next base: position 220,455 of record JADKJT010000008.1, read on the forward strand.
TCGCCTATCTCTGTGGCCTGGGCTACGCCAATCATCCGGCCGGCTTTCTTCCGGTGCCGGCCTTCGCGCTGTTTGTGCTGTTGCGTCGACCCGCCACGGTCTTGCGATGGAAGCTCGTACTCGCGGCGGCGGCGGTGCTGTTTATCGGACTCACACCGTTCGCGTTTGTGCCCATTCGCGCCGCGCATTTTCCGGGCATCAACGAAGGCGAGGCGACGGCGTGCCTGAACGGGCCGCAGGTGGGATGCACCCTCAGTCGCGAGACCTACACGCGCGTATCAGGCATCATTCAGCGCGAGCAGTACGGTGGGCATGCGGTCGCGGAACGCCAGGCGCCGCTGGGCGCGCAAATCGGCATGTGGTGGCTGTACTTCAAGTGGCAGTGGATGCGCGACGCCTGGACGGAACATCCGGCCGCACAGTTTGTGCTGGCCGTGCTCTTCCTGGGTCTCGGTCTGCTGGGCGGCGGCGTGCACTACCGTCGCGACAAGGCGTCATTCGCCTATGTGGCCCCGCTGATCCTCACACTCACACCCCTGCTCATCGTCTATCTCAACTTCAAGTACGGTCACTCGCAGGCGCTCGAGTTGGGAGACAGCGTGCCACGCGAGGTGCGTGACCGCGACTATTTCTACTTGTGGAGCTTTGCCACCTGGGGGCTGTGGGCCGGCCTCGGGCTGGGTGCCGTGTGGCAGTGGATGGCGCAACGCGCGGGTCAGGCCGGCGCGCGCGCCTGGCAACTGGCGTCACCGGTGATGCTGTTGGCACTGATCCCGCTGGTCACCAACCTCCGCGACGCCTCACGCAAGGGACAGACGTTTACGGCGGATTGGGCGCGCGATCTCCTGCAATCGGTTGAACCCTATGGCATTCTCATCACCGCCGGCGACAACGATTCGTTTCCGGTGTGGTACGCGCAGCAAGTGGAGGGTGTCCGACGGGACGTGACCATTGCGCTCATTCCGTATCTCAATATGCCGTGGTATGCGCACCAGCTCATTCGCGAGCGCGTGTCGACGTACGACGGCACGGGGATCGCCTCATACGCGGCGCTGGCCGGTACGACGCCGACGGGACCCGTCATTGCGCTCACGCCGGCACAAGCCGACTCGCTGCCGCCATATGTGCAGCTCAGCCAGGCCGCGTCGTTTCAACAAGGTGGTATCCACGCCACCATTCCAGCCGGTTACATCACGCGCGACCAGTTGATGGTCCTGCAGTTCATCCGTGACGTGTTCCCGGCGCGCCCGATTCACTTCTCCATTGGTCCGTACGCGCAAGCGCTGGGACTGGGCGATTATGTGGTCACGCAGGGACTCACGCAGAAGCTGCTGGACAGCAAGGCCAGGGACAATCCAGCATATGTACGCTTTCCGGGTGGCTACATCGATGTCGCACGGACGCGCGAACTGTGGAACCGCTATCAAGCCCCCGGCGCGCTGCTGCGGCAGGGCCGCTGGCTTGACGATGCGTCGGTGAGCATTCCGGCGGCCTACATGCAAACGGCGCAGTTTCTGGCCTACGGCGTGGCAGCACGCGGTGACACCGTTAAAGCCGACTCGCTCATGCGCCAGATACAGGTGATGGCGAAAGCCGCCAGGTTGGGACAGTAACCGCGGTACCGCAACCGCCGTTGTCGGACTTCTACTGCGGTTGCTGGTACTTCCACTGCGGTGGCAGTACCTCCACTGCGGTTGAAGTACCGCAGTTAGAGCCACTCCTTCCAGGTGGCTTCGGCCAGACCAATCGTCAGCTTGTGCTGCATGCGCACCAACGGTTGCTGCAGGAGCAGGGGTTCGTCAGCCAGGATAGTGAGCCAACGCTCTTCGCCATAGAGCGCGGTGCGCAGTCCCAGATCGGCGAAACGCCGAGATTCCCGGTCGACGAGTTTCTCGACACCGAATTTCTGTGCGAATCGCTTCAGTTCACCGATGGACGCCGCCCGCTCGGCGAGGTCGACGAAATGCACTTTGACGCGCCGCTCGGCGAAGAAACGCTGGGCTTTGCGCGTGTCGGCATTCTTCTTCGTGCCAAAGATCTGCACCTGGATGTCGCTCATGCCATGGCCGCCTCAGCCTCGGCACGCTTGGCATCGTCGAACGCGCCTTCACTGCGTGAGACCACCAGCGTCGCCACGCCATTGCCGATGAGATTCGTGATCGCGCGGGCCTCGGACATGAAACGATCGACCCCCAGCAACAGGGCCACGCCTTCAACCGGCACGGTGTTCGTCGCGGCGAGCGTGCTGGCCAGCACGATGAACCCCGAACCGGTGACACCGGCCGCACCTTTCGACGTCAGCATCAGGATCCCCAGCAGCGTGAGTTGCTGCCCGATGCTCAGGTCCACGCGATACACCTGCGCAATGAAGATGGCGGCCATCGAAAGATAGATGCTGGTGCCGTCGAGATTGAACGAATATCCGGTGGGGATGACCAGACCGACGACGGGCTTGGCACAGCCATAGCGCTCCATCTTCTCCAGCATTCTCGGCAGCGCCGCCTCGGAGCTCGACGTGCCCAGTACCAACAGAATCTCCTCGCGGATGAACCGCAGGAACGGGAGAATCCGAAAACCGTAGAGACGGCAGATCGTGCCCAGAACCACGAAGATGAAGACCGCCATGGTGAGGTACACGTCAAGCATCAATCGACCCAGCGGCCAGAGCGTCTTGAGTCCGAAGGTGCCGACCGTGTACGCCATGGCCCCGAATGCGCCAACGGGCGCCACCTTCATGACGATGGCCACGATCTTGAAGAAGACGGCTTGAAAGCGGACCAGCAGATCGGCGACATCACGACCCGCCTCGCCGACCGCCGTGAGGGCCACGCCAAACAGGACTGAAAAGAAGACGACTGGCAGCAGGTCGCCCGACGCAAAAGCAGACACCACGTTGCTGGGCACGATGTGCAGCAGGAACTCGAGGGTGCTCTGCTGCGCGCCGGACGCCGTATACTTGGACACATCGCCCGTGGCGAGCGTCGTGACGTCCAACCCCGCGCCTGGCTTCGTGACATTGACGATCACGAGACCGATCGCCAGCGCGAGCGTGGATACCAGTTCGAAATACAGCAGCGCTTTCCCGCCGACGCGTCCCAACTTCCGCAGGTCGGCCATCGACGCGATGCCATGCACGATGGTGAGAAAGATGATCGGTGTGATCACCATCTTCACCAGATTCACGAACGTGTCGCCGATGGGCTTGAGCTTTTTCGCAACATCCGGTGCGATGACGCCGAGCATGACGCCCAAGGCGACGGCGACGAGGACCTGAAAGGTCAGATTGCGCGTCAGGCGCTTCATGACAGCGATGGTTGGAAGTGGTGAAGGACCGTCAGACGAGTTTCCGCAACGCCAGTAATCCCAATCGCATCATCAGGACGCCGCTCACCATGAGCCCGCTCACCGTCATGATGATGCCGGCAGGGATGCTGCAGAGCAGTACGCCCCACGCGGCCAGCAATGCCGCGGTGCCACCCAGCAGACCACTGCCAATCAGCACCAGCGGCAGCGAACCCAGGGAGTCACGCAGCCTCCACGGCGTGATGCCGCGGGCCTCCAGCAATGGACGCAGGGAGCCGTGTCCGACCATGCCGGCCACGAGCGCAGTCAGCAAGGCAGAACCGGACACGGAGATGGTGAGGTTGGCGGCGCTGACGCAATCGGGCACGGCAAACGAGCGATGAGTGAGGGCGCACAGCGCCTGAATGGACTGCTAGTTTCCGGAGAGTGAGTTGGGACGCGGGAACGATAGCCGTCGGGTGCCTCTTTCGTCGAATACCCGTACGTCTCCGGTCTCCCGTCTCCCGTCTCCCGTCTCCCGTCTCCCTTCTCCCGTGCCCCAAACGTACCAACCCGCCTGGTGGCTCCCCGATCCGCACAGTGCGACACTGTGGGGCCGGATCGGACGGCGTGAGCCGCCAATCGAGGGACGCGTCGAGCGTTGGGACACCCCAGACGGCGATTTTCTCGAACTCGTTCGAGTCGCCGGGCCGTCACCGGTTTCTCCGCGGCTGCTCTTGTTCCACGGGCTTGAGGGCGGTGCGCATTCACACTACGCGCGCGCCATGTTTCGCGAGGCGCAGGTTCGCGGCTGGGCCGCCGACCTGGTCCTGTTCCGCACGTGTGGTTCAGAACCGAACCGCTTGCCTCGAAGTTACCACTCGGGTGAGACGTCTGACGCCGGCTTTGTGATCGAACAACTGGTCACCGAGTATCCTGAGGCACCGTTGGGGCTCATGGGGGTCTCGCTTGGCGGCAACATGCTGTGCAAACTGCTTGGCGAAGTGGGCACGGTCCTTTCCGCCAACGTGCAGGGCGCGGTGGCGATGTCAGTGCCCTTCGATCTCGCGCGCGCCTCGCGTCACATCGGGCGGGGCTTCGGCACGGTGTATGAGCGGTTGTTTCTGCGCTCGCTCATACCCAAGGCGCTCGCCAAGATTGCCCGCCATCAGGAGCTCACGCCGCTGACATCCGTGCGTCGCGCACGAACGCTCTGGGAGTTCGATGATCACTTCACCGCGCCGCTGCACGGATTTCGCGACGCCGCCGACTACTACGCGCGCGCCAGTTCTCTCCCGTTTCTTTCGGGCATCCGCCGGCCGACGCTGCTGTTGAGCGCACGGGATGATCCCTTTCTGCCATCGGATGTCCTGGATCATGTGACGGCGATCGCCGGCGGTAACAAATCCCTCACAATCGACTTCCCTGAGCGAGGGGGTCACGTCGGGTTCACCTCGGGAAGGTTGCCGTGGAACCCGTGGTACTACGGTGAATGGCGCGCGGCGGAGTTCCTGAGTGCGCAATTCGCATCAGCGACGGCCGGCGTTGCCTGATCCATTGCCCGCCCGTGGTCGGGACGTCGTCCAGCCGTGATGTATTTTGTATGGTGGTCTTACGTCGACTCCTGACGCTCACCAACGCCCCGCAACGATGTCGAACACCGGATTGGCAGGCACATGGACCTGGACTGACGCCTGGATGTTCATCGGCGTGGTCCTGGTGATGCGGGTGGCCTTCTTCTGGATCGCCACCAAGGCCTTCGTGATGATGATTCCCGATGGCGATCAGTGCGTCATGTGCAATGGGGATACGTTGGCCATCGCCCGCGATGGATGGTGGCGCGTGTTGGGTCCGCGATTCCGCCGCAGCTGGTGCATCAGTTGCGGCTGGGAGGGCGTGCTTCGGCGATCCGAAGTTCCCAGCGTGTTTGCGTAGCGCAACGTCAGGCGGCCGCGCTCTCGGTGGCAAACAGCTTGAGCCAATCGGGCCAGTTGCCGCTCAACTCGAAGAAATCGTCAAAGTAGACCAGTCCGCGCGCTTCGAGCGTATCAATGAGGTCGGTGAGCGTGGCTTCACCCACAAGCGGTCCGATGAGAATCAGGTTCGCTTCCATGCGAAATTCGTCGGGTGTCAGCCCGAGGGCCTCATCGAAGGCCTGACGAGTCAGATCCGCGCGTTCAAATGCGGCCCGTCGGATGGCCAGGCTGGGGGCAGTGTTGCTTACGGAGAGGGGCATGGGCTTGATATAGCCTTCGCCCGTTCGCCTTGGTAGCGTTGTGGCACATCTTATGACCGTCCGCCTCGCCTCCCCGGATCTCACCGCCCTCGAATCCACCTTTGACGTCCTCGTCATCGGTGGCGGTCACGCCGGTACGGAAGCCGCCATGGCGGCGGCACGATCCGGCGCCAGCGTGGCACTCGTGACGGGCGCCCTCGAGCAGATTGGTCAACTGTCGTGCAATCCGGCCATTGGCGGAATCGCCAAGGGCACGGTGGTTCGCGAGGTAGATGCGCTGGGCGGCATCATCGCGCGCGCCACCGACCTGGCAACCGTGCAGTTTCGCATGCTCAACACGGGGAAAGGCCCGGCCGTCTGGGCGCCACGCGCGCAGTGCGATCGCGGACTGTATCGGCGCGCGGTGCGACAGTTGCTGGAAGCACAGCCGAACCTGACCACCATTCAAGGCATGGTCGGTCAGTTGCTGTTGGACACCAGCGGTACACGCGTCTTCGGTGTGGAGACGCTGGAAGGGCGGCGATTCGGGGCGCGAGCGGTGGTCCTCACCACGGGAACCTTCGGGCGCGGCCAGATGCACATCGGTACGGGCACGCGCGTCAGCGGCGGTCGTGCTGGCGAGGCATCCTCCACCCATTTGGGCGCACAGCTCGATGCCATCGGACTCACCACCGAGCGCTTCAAGACTGGCACGCCGCCACGTATCGACGGCCGATCGGTCGATGTGGCGGCTTTGCCGAGGCAGGAAAGCGATATCGAAGTGTGGGACTACTCCTGGTCGCATTTCTGGCGCACCCCGCGTCGCGCCGGAGACGTGACGCGTCATCCGGCACAACTTCCCTGTTACATCACGCATCTGGACGCACCGGGTACCGCGCTGATCGCGTCACACATCGCCGAGTCGGCCATGTACGGTGGCGCCATCTCGTCACGCGGACCACGCTATTGCCCGAGTGTCGAAGACAAGATCATTCGTTTTCCTGACGCGGAGCGCCATCAGCTGTTCCTCGAGCCGGAAGGGCACGACACGCACGAGATGTACGTGAACGGGTTGTCGACCTCACTGCCCGTGGGTGTGCAACTGGCGATCATGCGCACCGTGAAGGGCCTCGAGCGCGTGCGCATGACGCGCGCCGGCTACGCCGTCGAATACGACTACTATCCGCCCACGCAACTCGACGCCACACTGGCCTCGCGCGCTATCGCCGGACTGTGGTTCGCGGGGCAGGTGAATGGCACGACCGGATACGAAGAGGCTGCCGGACAAGGGGTGATCGCCGGTCTCAATGCTGCACGCTGGGTGCAGGAGCGCGAACCGATCATCCTTGGACGGGAAACGAGCTACATCGGCGTGCTGGTGGACGATCTCGTCACGCGGGGCGTTGATGAGCCGTATCGGTTGTTCACCTCGCGCAGCGAGTTCCGGCTTACCGTGCGTCAGGACAATGCGATTGCCCGACTGGCGGCAATTGCCATCGCGGCGGGTGTCTATTCTGACGGCGAACGCGCCATGGCCGAATCACGTATGGCCGGCGTGCGGGTGGCACTGCAGTTGGCCGATGCAACCAGTGTCACGCCGGAACACGCCGCGAGGTTGCTTGCCGCCGCTGACTCGGCGCCGCTGGCGCATGCCGTGCGCGCCTCGGAGTTGGCCAAACGCACCGGCGTGTCGCTGCACGCGGTGTTTCTGGCCACTGGCGTGGGCGGCGACCTGCCGCCCGATGCGGTGGTCGGCGCTGAACTCGAGATCAAGTACTCCGGCTACTTCGAGCGCGAACGGACCCGCGCCGCGCGCCTGCGCGCAATGGGCGCCATGCCCCTCGCACAGGACCTGGACTATCTCGCCATCCGAACGCTGTCGACGGAAGCGCGCCAGAAGCTGCATGCCATTCGGCCACGGTCGCTGGGTCAGGCGTCCCAGATTCCGGGGATCAGCCCGTCCGACCTGCAGAATCTGCTGATTGAGCTCGAGCGGCAACGCCGTCACGCCGGCGACCCGACTGTCACCAATTCGCCGGGTGAACGTCTTGCATAAGAGCACGCCGCAATCGCTCGATGGTCAACTTCCCCCTTCGACGCCGCCGCACGGTCACATGTTACTCTCGCTGGTCATCCCCGTTTACAACGAAGCACCGCACCTTCGCGACGTGCTCGAGCGCCTGAGAACGGTGTCGTGGCCGTGTCCGGTGGAATACGTGCTGGTGGACGACTGCAGTCGCGACGGGTCGTGGGAAATCGTCGAGGAGTACGGCAAATCGCATCCGCTCGTCGCGATCCGGCAACCACAGAATTGTGGCAAGGGCGCCGCGCTGCGTCGCGGCTTCGAACTGGCCAGCGGTGATATCATCGCCGTCCAGGACGCCGATTTCGAGTATGCGCCGGAAGACCTGGTGGAATTGGTCAACGCGATCCTGCGCAATCGCGCCGACATCGTTTACGGCAGTCGCTATCGCAAGAACAGTCCCAATGTGCATCGGACGTTTCACTACGCCGTGAACCGGCTGCTGACCCTGACATCCAATCTGCTGAGCGGCCTTTACCTGTCGGACATGGAGACGTGCTACAAGGTCTTTCGCGCCGAGATTCTGAAACCGATCACCCTGGAGTGCAACCGCTTCGGATTCGAGCCGGAAATCACCGCCAAGATCGCCAAGCTCAAGGTCAGAGTGCACGAGTACCCGATTCAATATTTCCCGCGCAATTACCTCGAGGGCAAGAAGATCAACTGGAAGGATGGCGTGGCCGCCGTCTGGTTCATGCTGAAATTCAATCTCCGCGGGCAGAACGACCCGTCACTGCGCAACGTGCCGGAGAAATACCGAACCGCAAAGCGCGTGCGCCTGTAAGGCGGCGCTACCGGCGAATGAAGACAGCCCCGTCGTCGTCGCGATAGGTGAGCTGCCAGCCGGCATCGCTGGAGATTCGGGTCAGGAGTTCGGCTTGTTGCACGGGATACAGGGCGACCACTCGCACCTGCCAATCGTCGAGAATGCGCTGCCACCCCTCCCGTCCGTTGGAAACGTCGGCATAGCGCTTCCACACCTCGGCTGGAATGACCTCGATGCGTGAGTCTACCGCGACCGGATGATCGGGCAGGGCGTACTCGAACCACGATCCCCAGGCCTGGGCGTTGAACACGCGCGCGCCGGGTGACAAGGTGGTCGCCAGAGCACGGGTGATTCCCCACGGCGCTTCCGTAAGGAGTGCTCGCGGCACGGGCGCGGGTGTCCGATAGGGAACCCATCGCCCAAACAGCAGCAGCAACACGACCCCCAGCGTCCCGATAATGGCCGCGTTGCCACGGTTCACCGGGTCGATACGCGCCGTCGATTCACGACCGACCCGCGTACCGGCGAGAACGGTCGGCGCCACCATCGCCCACCAGGACACACCGCGGACCGACATCACCCCGATCAGAAAGAAGGACCCCAACGACAGCACCAGGGGCCACCTGAGTGGCGCGACATCGCGCGCCAGCAGCAGGGCCACGATCGGAACGGAGATCAGAAACGCCGCGCCGCTGAACGAGTCGATCGATGTCGGTTGCCACTCGGTCACCATACCGCGCACAGACGGGTTGCTGGAGAGTTCCCAGACGTAGCGCCACACGCGTGTGCCGAACGGATTCACCAGCGAGGCCGCGATGACGGCCAGACCGACCATCACCAGTCGCGGCGCGGTCGCCTGTTGCTGGTGGCGATCATCCAGCCACGCCAGGCCAATGAGCCCAACGGCCAGGAAGAACGTGCCGTGCAGGTTGGCCCATACCAGCACGAGTGGCACCAGCCACCAGAGCCGACCAGGGTGTGCGCGCCGGTCGGCGACGAGCCACAGCACCAGCGAGAAACAGGTGAGACCGAAGAGCTGCGGTCGCAGCTGCAAGGCAGGCAACAGCAGCATTGCGCTCCCAAGCGTCAACCAAGCCGCGCGACGTACGGCCGCGCCCTGTGCACGACACGTCGCGAACACCGACGCGAGCACGATCGCCGACAAGGCCGATCGCGTGAGCGCCAATGCCAGCCAGCCCCCCGTGTGGAAAACCTGTGCGAGCACGACCTGACTCAGCCACTGCTGATCGATCCACGGCACCCCAACGGCTGTGAACGTGAAGGGATCGGTGCGAAGCAATCGGCCGGTGTCGAGCATCATGGCCCCGGCGCGCAGGTGATACGCGAGATCCACCGATCCCATGCGCGCCGCAACCGTGAGCACGAGGGGCAGCACGAGTGCCGCGACCGCCCAGACGTGCGACAGTGGTACGCGCGAAAAACGTTCCATGACCGTCGGTGAACGACCGGGAGCCGCAGGCAACATTCGAAGAGATACGAAGCGATATGGGGAAGAAACGTGAACCACCGACGTTGCTCAGCGGACACTATGCTGCAGACGCGCCATGAGCCAGAGGCGCGAGGTGACGGGATTCGTCATTCGGCCCATTTGCTCACACTGTGCTTCCCGGCGAAGTTGTAGGCGTGCTTACCGGACCTCTGTCAGATCAGGACCCGCGTCGCGTGCCCGTGACGGTCGAACGTCGCGCCGCACGCATCGCGGGTTTCGTCCTGTTGATCAGCGCGGTGATATTCGCCGCGCTCGTCAGCAGGACCCCACGGCAGCATGGCGACTGGGGCACACAGGATTTCATCGAGTACTGGGCAGCCAATCAGGTGGTGGCCGCTCATGGAAATCCCTACGACGCGGTGCAGATGCTGGCGGTCGAACAGGCCTCAGGTCGCACCGACAGCATCCCGTTTATGATGTGGAACCCGCCATGGCTGCTGGTGCTCATGCAGCGGGTGCTCCGCCTCCCGTTTCCATCTGCCGCCGCCGCGTGGATTGGCGTGAACATCATCATGAACACCGTGGCGTGTGTGCTGATCGTGTCCGGCTACCGGCGATCACGACTCTCCGCGCCCGACATCGTCCCGGCGGTGCTGGCCAGTCTGCTCTCGGTTCCGATGGTGATGACCATCCAGCTGGGGCAGGTCAGCCTGCTGCTGCTGCTCGCGGTCGCACTTTTATACTGGGCCATGCGCGCCCGTCGCGACCTCATCGCCGGCCTGGCGCTGGCCATGCTTTCCGTGAAACCACACCTGTTTCTGCTGGTGGTGGTGCTGGTCGCCATCGAGGTGGTACGCGCCAGGCGATGGCGTCTGGTCGTTGGCGCTGTCGCCGGGATATCGGCCCTGCTGATTGCCGTGCTGCTTCGCGCATCGTCCCTGATGTCGAACTGGACGCATGGTCTGTCCGAACCACCCGCTGGCGCCCCAGCGGCCAGCACCTGGCGCACGCCGAACCTACCGAACGTCATTCGCGAACTCCTCGCGCAGTGGACCGGACACGGACCGTCCTGGCCCCTCACCGTCATTCCGTTGGTCGCCGCCGTGCTATGTGCGATCTGGTTGTGGCGGCGACCTCACGCACACGCCTTGGACGAGTTGTTGCCGTCGGTGTTGTGCCTGTCCGTGATTGCTGCGCCATTTGGCTGGACCTTCGACCACGTGGTGCTGGCGGTGCCTCAGATCATCATCCTCGTCCGCGCGTTTGCTGAAGTGAACTCGGTAGCGCGACGATGGATGCTCATCGGTGCGGTGACCACGTGTCACCTCGGCCTCGTGGTGCAGTCGCAGACCACAGGAACCGACTATTTCGGGTTCTGGTGGTTTCCACCGGCAGTGCTGGGAATCTGGGTGTTTTCGTCAAGGTTCATCTCGCTTGCGGCGCGAGTGGATTTCCCCTCGCGTTAGCGTTTCCGGCTCTCCTGCCGCCACTGCCACAGCACCAGCAAGAGCGCCGGCATATAGATCAGCCAGATCACCGACGGGGCGGCGGCGCGGACCACCGACTGCCCTTCACGCAGGAAGAGGTACCATGTCAGCGCCGCCAGTTGACTGCACCCTGTAAGGAAGATCGACTGCTTTCTGGTGCGCGGGATGAGCCAGAGGAGCAAGGTGTCATAGAAGAACAGCAACTGTGGAATGAGACTCATTGCCAGCAGGAGCCTTCCCGATGTACGTCTCCAGCCAATGGCCGACAACAATAACAGAAATCCACCGAACTGCTGCACCGGCTGGACATGCACGCGCGTATCCACCACATCGGCACGCAACACGTGCAACCAATGCGCCGGCCAGGCGGGAAAAACCAGCAAGCTCACCCCAACGAACGCCGTGGCGGAGACCGCCGCGCGCACACTCGGCCGGCGCGCGAAGAGCGCAAGTCCGATGTTGGGCTTCAGTGCCGCCAGCAGGCCTGGCCGAAGGCGCGAACGCCATGAGCATTACCAACGGCGAGAATTGCGCCAGCAGGGCCGTCAGCACGAATGAGGAACTGGCAAACACATGCACGCGCCAGAGTCCGTCGTGCGTGATGAAGAAGGCCAGCAACCCGGCGGAAAGGCCGAGGAAGATTGCCGACGCCACGCCGAGTGGCAGCGCGGCCAACGGCACCGCGGCCAGCACCGCGGTGAAGGGGTAGTACAGGGTGGTTTCCTTCGCCAATGCCTCGGCGCCGGTGCCCATCACCAGGTAGGGATTCTGCCCGTCGAGAAAGAGCCGGGCGGCCGCGTGCGGGAAATAGAAGTCCGCCAGCGACCCGGGACGGAGCGAACAGAGCCAGCAGAAGGCACCGCTAATCAGGCCGATGGCAATGGCTGTCCACACACGGTGTCGAAGCGCAACGGGCCGCGCATCCGGTGAGGGTTCATCGTCGTGGCTCAACACTCGCCAGAGCGCCACGGCCGTTGCGCGAACGTTCACGCGGTCGCCATCGCGCGTCGATCGTGCCACCAATTCCCACAACAGCACGGCCAGCGCCGGGAAGTACAGTGAATACGCATACGGCACGGCCTGCTCGACGTAATTCGCGTCGCCGCGGGCGACGACTCGCCACCACACGAAGAACACGCCGAAGCTCCAGATCGACATCAGCAAGGACTGTTTGAGCGTTCGCGGTACCAGCCAGAGCAGCAGCTGGTCATAGAAGAACAAGGCTTGCGGCACGATGCTCATGATCGCCAGCAGGCGCCCCTCCGGACGGCGCCACGAAAGCAGTGACGCGGCAAGCAGGAAGCCGCCGGGACGCAGCAACGGTACGAATTTCTCTTCGCGATGCGACACATTGGCCAACCATTCGATAGGCCAGCGCGGCATGACGACCAGGCTGATCACCAACAGCGCGATCGCGCCGAACACGGCGCGCCTTGATGGCCTGGCGCCAAATACCGCGAGCCCGATGTTGGGCTTGGCAGAGACGATGAAGCCGACGGTCGGAATGAGGGCGGCCGCGACCAGCATCGGCGACCATTGGCCCAGTGAAAGCGCCAACAGGAAGGGCGCCGACAAAAAGAGTGGCAGACGATCCGCCCCCGTCCGCGCCAGTCCATACGCGGCCAGTCCGGCGGACAGCCCGATGAAAACGCCACCGGCCACAGCCAGCGGCAGCAGAGCGAAGGGAATCAGGAGTAGCAGAGCCGGCAGTGGATACAGCGTGGGATCGTGACCAGGATTCGCGGGACCCTCGGCGATCACCGTGTATGGATCGCCGCCGTCGAGCAGGGTTCTGGCCGCCGACCAGTAGTGAAAGAAGTCCGAGGGGGCATCCGGGCGACTCAGGAAGACCCACGCACACAGGCCGCTCACGATGGCCGTGGCGAGCGCAATCTGGAGCGACCGCCGGGCCGCCAAAGGCCGCCCCGCGGTCCAGTCGCGGAGATTCACGGTGGATATCCAACTCGTCTTATCACTATCCATATTCTGGAAATCGCTTCTGTTCGTGTGGGATGAGATCGACAAGTGCGTGGCATGCACGCAACTATGGGCGAGCAAGCCTCACCAATGTGTCGTTCAAGAGAGGCTGAAAGCGGGAAGGGACTCAGCGCGTGGCTGATCGTCCAAAGGGTTCCGTAACACGTTGAATAGAAATACTTTAAATGGTATCGGACGAGGTCATTTGAAGGCGACTGACCGCGATCGATTGAGCGCACTGCATGGTATACGCTCGACTAGGTGCCACTGTCACGTTATTTGCTTCTAGGGGATCTAGATCGTTTGGACTAGCAAGAGCGCAGTAGTGACCGTCATTCGCCTTCATCACCTTCGGAGAACATCGTATGAACCTCGTTCGCAAGTTCCTCAAGTCTGACGACGCCATCGCCGTCACTGAGTACGCGCTCCTGATCGCGCTGGTCGCGGTCGTGCTGGTCGCGGTCGTGTTGGCGTTCGGCACCGGTATCAGCTCCTGGTTCAAGAAGAAGACCGATTCGATCACGACCGTCTAAGTCATCGGCCATCTGAATGAACGGCATTCGGAGGAGCGTTTTCCGGTAGATTCACCATGAATGTTGGACGAGGTGGTGCACTACTTTTCGAAGGTAGTGCACCACTCGTTGTTTCCGCCCTGACAGACACCGAAATTCGTCCCCGAGTCTTGGGGAACGCGGAGCAGCGCATTCGTATGTTTGGAGTGACCGCGTACGGCCCTTGGTGGGGAGCACTTTTTACCGGGTTGCTCTTGGTAGCCTGCGTCACCGACGTTCGGGCCCGACGAATCCCGAACGCCCTAGTGGTGGTTATCCTCCTCTCGGGCGTGGCGTTCTCTGTCTCGACGTGGCCGCTGTCGGTGGCCCTCCTCCGCAGTGTGGAAGGGGTCGGACTGGGCTTCGCCATCTGGGTCGCGTTCTGGCTGCTAGGGATGCTCGGTGCCGGAGACGTCAAGTTCTTTGCGGCGGCCGGAGCGTGGCTGGGACCGGGACCAACCTGGCGTGCCGCCTTGATCGCGGCGCTGCTTGGTGGCGTACTGGCTGTCTTCACGCTTTTGCGCCAGCGTCGTCTGCAGGCCGGAGTGGAGCGCACGGCTCTTGCGTTATCATCTCGCTCGTTGGGCGTCCTTGGTGCAACGGGCGACGACCGGCCGGGACTGAAACGGCACCTGCCGTATGGTGTCGCTCTGGCCGGTGGTGCGCTCGTGGCAGCGTGGTTTCCGAAAATCTTGGCATAGGAGCCGGTATGCGCTGGATGCGGAGTCGATGGCGTGCCTTTCGGAACCAGCAACACGGCGCCGCCGTTGTCGAGTTCGCGCTTGTCGTGCCCATCTTTTTCCTGCTGGTGTGGGGCGGGTTGAGCTTCTCACGGGCGTACCAGCGACTGAACGTCCTGACCGGCGCGTTGCGCGAAGGCGCCCGATACGGCGCGACATTGAGTGCCGGGACCATCGGGGCCGTAGAGGACTCTGCCAGAGCCCGAATCACTATCTATTCGACGGCCTTCGGATTTCCGGTGGACCCGAATCAGGTCACGGCAGCGCTGGTTGGCAACGAGGTGCGGGTCAGCGTCACGAATTACCCATTGTTCGCCGATCTGACCGGATTCAGCGTGCTCAGCACCATTACAGTCACTCGGCAGGCCATTTTTCGTTGGGAACGTTCGTAGAATACAATCGCATTGGGGCGTTCGTCGGTCTCCAGGAGACACCGTAGCACATGGCCATTCGCAGGTATTCATCTGTTCTGATCGCATCGCTTTTCGTCGCCGCCATCGCGACGTATTTGGTGTTTCGGTACATCAATGCCAGCACGGCGCGTAATCAGATCGCGACGCGCCCCGTGGTGGTCGCTGCCAAGGACATCGCCGAGGGTGCCGAAATCCAGGAAGCCGACGTACGCGTTGAGCAGTGGCCCGAACCCGTGGTTCCCGAGAACGCGTTCGAGACCCCCGTGCGGGTGAGCGGACGCGTGTCACATGTGGCCATCTATGCGGGCGAGGCAATCGTGCCGGGTCGGCTGGCTCCCGAAGGCGCGGCGCCAGGGCTGGAAGCCAAGATCACCCCGGGAAAGCGGGCGATGGGGGTGCGTATCAATGATGTGTCGGGCATGAACGGCATGATCCAGCCCAACAGTCGCGTGGACATCCTGCTCACCCTCGGGGCGAGCAGCACGGGTGAACCGCGATCGGCCAAGCTGTTCATGGAGAACATGCGCGTACTGGCCATGGGTGCTGAGGTGACCCGCGGGGCCGACGGACGCGTAACGCCAAGTGGAGTGGCCACGATTGAGGTGACCCCGGAAGAGTCGGAACTGCTGGCCGTTGCCACCGCGCGCGGACAAATCCAGCTCGTGTTGCGGGGATTCTCCGAAGCCGGTGATGCGAACGCCAGGAAGTCCAATACCAGCAACGCCGCCGCCATGTTGCGCGAGACGGTACCGACGCCGCCGCCGCCGGCCGCCCGTCCGGCACCGCGCACGTCGACACCGGCACCGCGGGCCGAACCCATTGTGCCATCGGTACCAGTCCCCGTGGTAAAGGCTCCCGCAGTACCGGATTCGCTGACCGTGCAGGTGTGGCGAGGGGCCAAACGACAGGATGAAAAGCTCAAGAAGGACACCATCAAACGCGACACAATCCGGCCCTGAACCTGACGCCGTCTGTTCGTCAGTCTTAGGCCGCACTGCACGGAGAAATCGCTTGACCACACCAATCATGAATCGACTACATCGGGTCGCGCGCCGCGTGGCTGTCCTGGCGGTGTTCCTGTTCGCCAATCCGGCGCGGGCCCAGCTGGCTGACACGCCCGTCAAACCGCTGTCGTTGTCTGTCGGCCGCGCTTATCCGCTACGCACCGACGAAAATGTCACCAAGGTGTCGATCGCACTGCCGGATATCGCCGACGTGGTGGTGATTTCCGCCCGGGAAGTCCTGATCAACGCCATGAAACTTGGCGAGACCGACGCCATCCTCTGGTTTGCCGACGGGACCCGCGCGCACTATCGGATTACCGTGCATTCACCGTCCGATCGCAAGCAAATCGCGATCGGCGTGAAATTCGCCGAAGTGCGTCGCGACGCGCTACGCAACCTCGGCGTGTCCGCCGTCTGGCGTGACAAGAGCACGCGCACCGGTACGGGCATCTTCAATACCGATCAACCCATCGACAGGACCACGGGCGACGTCACGCTGCCGTCGTCGGCACGATTCCTGACCGTGTTGTCCGACCTGGGCACGACCAGTGTGCTCGCCTTCCTCGATGCCGAAGAACAGCGCGGCAACGCACGCCTGTTGGCTGAACCCAACATCATCGCCGGCAATCTCGAATCCGCCTCGTTCCTCGCTGGCGGCGAAGTGCCGGTGCCCGTCGTGCAAGGCGGGGGCGCCGGGGGCGCCAACAACGGCATCACCATCCAGTATCGCGAGTTCGGCATACGACTGTCATTCGTGGCCGAAATCATCAGCGACAGCCTGATCAAGCTCATTTTTACGCCGGAAGTTTCGAGTCTCGATTTTTCGAATGGCGTGGTGCTGTCCGGGTTCCGCATTCCGGCATTTCGCACCCGTCGCATTACCAGCACGCTCGACGTGCGTCGCGATCAGAGTTTGATTGTGTCTGGTCTGTTCTCTGACGATGAGCAGAGGGTGCGCAGCGGCGTGCCCTTGCTCAAGGACATCCCCATTCTCGGTGCCTTGTTTTCGAGCTCATCCTTCCAGCGCAACGAATCCGAGCTGGTGGTGGTCGTGACGCCGGTCCTCATCGATCCGATGAATCCGCGTGAACAGGATCTGGTGCGGTCCAAACCGGATACGACACGACCGGCCATGGATGCGCTCAAGAAGCGTCTTCCGCCCACCAAGAAACCGTGATCGGCATTCGCATGGAGTTCGCTTGAGCCGTCAGGCCCTTGTCGTCGGAGCGTCCGCTGCGGACGACTCCGTGCTCGATTCGACGCTGCATCGATTTGGCTATGTCCGCATGCTACGGGCCGATTCCATGTCGCAGGCGATCGAGCGGCATGGACGAGTGCCGGTGGACCTGTTGGTGTTGCCACTCGACGACGTCGATGATGCCGGACTCGCGGCGATCGATCGCACCGTCTGGCGCGAACATGAACTGAGGGTCATCGCCACCGGTCCGGTTGCCGATCCCCGGTTGATGCTGCGCGCGATGCGCGCGGGAATCCAGGAGTTTCTCGTTCGGCCGCTCGTGGAGGAGGAGTGCCACAGCGCGGTCGATCGACTGCACAAGCGCGTGGACCCGGCCGAATCGAAGGGGCAGGTATTCGCCGTGTACAGCGCCAAGGGCGGCGTTGGCGTGAGTACCGTGGCCGTCAACCTGGCGAGCACCATTGCCACCCTGCATCCGGCGTCCCGCGTGTCCGTGGCGGATATTGGTGTCCCCGGCGGCGACGCCAGCATTCTGCTCAACCTGCGCCCCACCTACAATCTCGGCGACCTCGCCTCGAAGATTGATCGCCTTGACGATGAACTGCTGAACTCGGTGCTCACTCCGGCCGGTGATGGATTGTGGATGCTCGCCGCAACCGAGCGCCCGGAAGACGGCGAAGGCATCAGTGCGAAAGTGATTGCGACAGTGGTGGCGCAACTGCGATCCACATTTGCGTTCACCGTCCTGGATTGCGAGCACCAGTTGAACGACCGCACGTTGGCCGCGCTTGACGCCGCCGACCGCATTCTGCTGTTGACCGAACTGCAGGTGCCCGCCATGCGCTCGACGCAGCGGACACTGGGGATGTTCCGACGTCTCGGGTATCCCACCGAGAAGATTGCGGTGGTCATCAACCGCTACCGGTCGGGCGACGTGGTCTCGTCGGCCGAAGCGGCCGAAGTGTTCAAGGAGGAGATTTTCTTCAAGGTGCCGAACGACTACAAGATCGTCTCGGAAGCCGGCACCGCCGGCGTGCCGGTCGAAATCAAGGATCCCAATTCGCCGTTGACGTTCGCCTATCG
Source organism: Gemmatimonadaceae bacterium (assembly GCA_016720905.1). Lineage (NCBI taxonomy): Bacteria > Pseudomonadati > Gemmatimonadota > Gemmatimonadia > Gemmatimonadales > Gemmatimonadaceae > Gemmatimonadaceae bacterium. The sequence continues at coordinate 238,704 of JADKJT010000008.1, forward strand.
CCAACTGGCGCAGAAGCTCGCCGGCGGGACCATCCCGTTCGCCGCACCGCACGCCGCCCAGAATGGATCGCGGGCTGGTCTGCGCGGCCTGTTTGCGCGAAAGAGAACCGGCGCATGACCCTGATGGATCGGTTGACCGGCCGCAAGTCGGCCGTGGTTCCGACACCGCGTGACCTGTCGGCCGTGGATACTGCGCCGACGGCGGGCATTCCAGACCCGCAACGACAGTCGACGTTCTTCGGCCGCGCGTCCACCGAAGCGGAACTGAGCGCGGTCGACAAGCTCAAGGTGGACATCCATCATCGACTGATTGCACGACTCGATCTGGAAGCCCTCGAGCACATGACCGACGAGGGGGAGATCACCTCGCAGATTCGGTTGGCGGTGGCGGATTTCCTGCGGACGGAAGTCACGCCGCTCTCACAGGCCGAGCGCGACGAGATTGTTGAGCATGTGGTGTGGGAAGTCGTTGGGCTGGGTCCGATCGAGCCGTTCTTTCGCGACCCCACCGTGTCCGACATTCTCGTCAACAACGCGCGCAATATTTTTGTCGAGCGGAACGGACGCCTCGCGCGCGTGCCGACGCAATTCCGGAACGATGCGCACCTGTTGGCGGTCATC